>JAGCYD010000078.1 GCA_017960985.1 Bacteroidaceae bacterium | reverse complement strand
CCAAAGATACCAAACTGTGCGGCAGCTCCAATCAACATGAGTTTTGGATTTGCCAACCAGGCCGAGAAGTCGGTCATAGCACCAATACCAAGGAAGATGAGCGGTGGATACCAGCCTTGCCGCACGCCCTGATAGAAGATATTCAGTACGGAGTTGTCCTCATACAGTCCAATCTCCAGTCCGGCATCGGCGCGGAAGGGGATGTTTCCCAGTATGATGCCCAGTCCAATGGGTACGAGTAGCAGGGGCTCGAAGTCTTTCTTAATGGCCAGCCAGATAAAGAAGGCGCCTACTACTATCATAATGAGGTTGCCTGCCGTCACGTTAGCGAAACCCGTGTATGTCAGGAACTCATTGAAGTTTTCTACGATGAAGTTTGTAAATCCCATAATTTATCCAATTGTTAACATAACGGCACCTTCCATGACTGTATCGCCTTGATTGACGAGGACGCTAGTGACGGTACCTGCCGACTCGGCTTCGATGTTGTTCTGCATCTTCATGGCCTCTAACACGATGACCACGTCGCCTACGCCACCCTTGTCGCCCACCTTTACGTTAATGGCGTTAATCGTGCCAGGCAACGGAGCCTTGACGGCTGTTCCTGCGCCGACAGCTGGGGCGGCTGTTGTCGGTTGTGGTTTTGCTACGGGCGCTGCAGCGGGCTGAGCGGTGGGAGCAGACTGTGCGGTGGAAGCCTCGGCCACGGGGGCTGCGCTTCGTTTTGTGGCTGCCAGGACGGGGTGCTTGGCGGCATTAATGGGTTTCTGCATCTCTATTTCGAATGGGATGCCGTTGACGTTTACTCTGGCTATTTTGCCTTCTACCTCGGTGATTTCTACTTCGTAGTCTACGCCTTGTACTTTATACTTATATGTCTTCATTGCTTAATGTAATTCTGGGGTTGTTGGAATATTGGGAGCGTTGTGCTTGGTGGGTATGAATGCTTCGTGCAGATGGGTCATCTGACTATATTCATCATCCCAGCCGGTATCTTTCGGCTTGATGGTGATGACGCCAGACTCTACATCATGGATATCATCCTCATACTGGCGTAGAGCCAGACCGATGACTGCCATATAGACTTCTTTGTCGATACCTTTGGTGTCGAAGCCTTCCTTCAGCATGACACCCGTCTTGTGACCTACTTCCAAGGTCGCCTCGACAGTCTTTGTAATAGGCTTGATAGGCTGCTTGTGAGCCACCTTTTTGGCTGTTTCCATGTGGCGCATCACCATGCCGAACAGGGTGAACGTAATCCACAGCAGAGCTAGACACGAGAATACGATACCCATAGCCATGATAGCCATACCGAAGCCGTATGGGTCTTCACGTTTGAACTTCTCCACTTTCGACTCGTTGACCACCGTTTGGTTCTGAATGCCTAAAGTTACACGGTCTGCCGACTTCATCTCCCAGTCCTTTGCATTACCATTGTTGGCAACGCGTGCATACGACTGATCCGCAGCCAATGCGGGCACCGTAATCGAGTCAATCAACTGTGTGGCATTACCATTGTACAGGGCAATCCACGTAGGCTCGTTGACATTGACCTTGGCCGAGAGGTGTAGCGCGCCTTTACGGGGCTGACTACCAAGTTGGAATACAATGAGCTGCTGACCAGACAGGTTGGTGCGTTCGTCGCCATTGGGAATCTGGCTCATACGCTTCACACGCTCCGGCACGCTCATCTTTTTGTCGAGTACGGAACGGTCGGTGGTCACATACATGCCACGGATGTTGTACGTCGAGTGCGAGATGTTGGCTATCTCCAACAAGGCGTTCCTTGTTCCGTGTTCATCAATCAGACTCGTCTCGTTCCGCGTCATCACCTCATTTAACTTAATGCTGGCATCCATCTGGGCCAACATCGGCAACGAAGTTAGTGCGAGAAGCGAGCCTAACAAGACTTTTTTAATTTTCATTGTTGTATTATTATATAGCTTTCTCTCTGATTTTTCAATATCGCCTGCAAAATTACAAAATAAATCGCACAATCCAAGCGCTTTTGTGCAATTTTTTTGTTAAATAAGAAAAAAGTCACCCCAAAGTGAGAGGTGACTTTGTGTATGATTTGAATCTGATGTCATCCACAGAAGAAGAGTACGATGATCTGTGCCGTAAAGATTCTAAGGAACATAGCCAGAGGGTAAACCGTAGAATAGCCCAAGGCTGGAGCCTCCTTCGAGCAGATACTGTTAGAGTAGGCGAGAGCAGGGGGATCGGTATAAGTGCCGGCTATCATACCTGCAATGGTAAAGTAGTTGAACTTGTGGCGTATGCGGGCTATAGGTCCGACAATGAGGATGGGGATGATGGTGATGAGGAAACCAGTTAGCACGTAGAGCAGTCCATCGCCCTCGACAACGGTTGAGAAGAACGAGGCGCCGGCCTTGATGCCTACCGAGGCCAGAAAGAGTACCAGACCTATCTCGCGTAACATCATGTTGGCAGATGTTGTCGTGTAGGTCACCAGATGTATCTTATAACCGTAACGGCCAATGAGGATGGCGATAATCAGCGGACCGCCCGCCAAACCGAGTTTGACAGGAACGGGCATACCAGGAATGGCCAAGGGAAACATTCCGAAGATGAGTCCGATGATGATACCTACGAAGATGGTGGCGATATTAGGCGCATCAAGACGACGCACAGAGTTGCCCATCTTGTTTGCTACGCGGTCAACGGCATCTTCAGGACCGACGACCATAATCTTGTCTCCGACCTGCAGGGGTAGGGCTGCTGAGGCAAAGAGGTCCAGACCATGACGAGTGACGCGAGTAACGTTAACGCCGTGGACACTAGAGAAATGCATAGAGGCCAGCGACTTGCCATTAATAGCAGGATTGGTGATGAGTATGCGTTTCGAGACCAAAGGCTGGTCTTGCTGCTCGAAGTCGATGTCGAGTTTCGGGCCGATAAAGGCCATGATGGCTTCCTGGTCGGCTTCGGCACATACCACCAGCATTTGGTCGCCTAAATGGAATATGGTATTGCGGTTAGGGATGCACAACTCCCCCTCGTGTACCAGACGGGATACTACGAAGTCGCGGTTTAGGAAATCGTGAACCTGCAGTAGTGTCTTACCCTCCAAATATTTGTTGGTCACTTCAAGGTGCATCTTGTAGGGCTTCTGTTTGGCACTCTGCTCGTCCATAGCCTTCAGACGCGCTTCCTCTTTCTCCAACTTTACGTTGCAGATATACCTTATTAATATAATAGCACCGATAATACCCAATACGCCTAAGGGATAGGCGCATGCATAAGCCGAAGCAATTTGTGGGGCGTTCTGTCCGAATACGGTTCCCAAGGCTTCGTTGGCAGCACCAAGACCTGGCGTGTTGGTAACAGCACCATAAAGTGTGCCTACCATCATTGGCAGATTCATCTTGTCGTTGGTATCGAAGAAGATGTAATAACAGGCAAACATCACCACGATGTTCAATAGGATGGCTAATGCTGTCAGTCCGTTGAGTTTGATGCCCTGCTTGCCGAAACTCTCGAAGAAACCAGGGCCCACCTGCATACCTATCATGAAGACAAACAGGATAAGTCCGAAGTCTTGCACAAAGGTCAGAATGGGTATGGGGGCAGTAAAGCCGATGTGACCGGCTACGATACCTGCAAATAAAACAAAGGTAACGCCTAATGAGACGCCGCCAATTTTAATTTTACCTAAATAAACGCCAACGGCAATAACCATAGCATATAGCAGCGCGATATGTGCTACGGAGTCCGTTGTCGTGAACAAATCTCTTAACCATTGAAATGATTCCATAACCTATTTTATCTTTACAGCCTGCAAAGGTACAAAGAAATTGGGCAAAACGAGCATATTTATGCAAGTAATTATCTGCTTTTTGCTTTTTTTTAGTTTTTGGGCAGTGTCAGGACGAAGCGGGCACCATTGTGATATGTGGTGTCAAGTGTGAGTTCACCACCGAGAAGGCGAGCAATCCGACGGCTGAGCGTCAGCCCCATACCAAGTCCTTCATTAAAGTCATTGAGTTTTGTGAATTGTGTGAAGATGCGCTCTTGTTCGCCTTCAGGTATACCAGACCCAGTATCGCTAACAGCGATGTATACGTGATGTTCATCCTTCTCGTCACATTCAATGGAGATGTATCCTTCTCTTGTGAATTTATTGGCGTTATGTAATAATTCGCCAAGAACTTTCAGCAAGCATTCCTTGTCGGTTTTGATG
>JAGCYD010000077.1 GCA_017960985.1 Bacteroidaceae bacterium | reverse complement strand
GAGCAGCCAGCATCATACCCATGCGTACGCCATCGGCGCCACAGCGCGCAAGGAGGTCGAGTGGGTCGGGACTATTACCGAGAGATTTGGACATCTTGCGGCCAATCTTGTCGCGTACGATACCCGTGAAATAGACATTGCGGAAGGGCATCTTACCTTCGTATTCGTAGCCTGCCATAATCATGCGGGCTACCCAAAAGAAGATGATGTCGGGACCTGTTACGAGGTCGGCAGTGGGGTAGTAGTATTTGATTTCCTCGTTGCCTGGGTTGTTGATGCCATCGAACAGCGAAATGGGCCACAGCCAACTGGAGAACCAAGTGTCCAAAGCATCTTCGTCCTGACGCAGGTCACTTGCCTGTAGGGCCGCATTGCCTGATTTTTCACGCGCCAAAATTACGGCTTCCTCAATGGTTTCTGCTACGACGAAACCTCCTGAAGGTAGGTAGTATGCCGGTATGCGATGTCCCCACCACAACTGACGGCTGATACACCAGTCCTTGATGTTCTCGAGCCAGTGGCGATAGGTATTCTTATATTTCGTGGGATAGAACTTGATGTCGTCGTTCATGACGGGAGCGAGGGCTATCTCTGCCAGATGCTCCATCTTCAGGAACCACTGCATGGAGAGCCGTGGTTCAATGGGCACACCCGTGCGCTCCGAGCAACCAATCTTGTTGTCGTAGTCCTCAATCTTTTCCATCAGCCCGGCTTCCATCATATCCTTGGAGATTTGTTTGCGGCAGTCGAAACGGTCCATACCGACATACAACTGTGCTGCCTCGGAGAGCGTACCGTCGGGATTGAAAACATCAATGCTCTCCAGATTGTACTTCTCGCCCAGCATATAGTCGTTTACATCGTGGGCAGGTGTTACCTTCAGACAGCCCGTGCCGAACTCGATATCTACATACTCGTCCTCAATGACGGGGATAACACGGTTTACAAGGGGCACGATGACCTTCTTGCCCTTCAACCACTGGTTCTTCGGGTCGTTGGGGTTGATGCACATGGCCACATCACCCATGATGGTTTCGGGGCGCGTGGTAGCCACCACTGCATAATAGCCTTTCTCGTCGTGGTGGATGACATTGCCCTCGGCTTTATCTAGCCCGTCTAGCTTATCTAGCCCGTCTAGATAATACTTCATATAATATAGTTTCGTGTGCTCTTCCTTGTAGATGACTTCCTCGTCGGAGAGAGCGGTCAGGGCCTTGGGGTCCCAGTTGACCATACGCACGCCACGATAGATGAGTCCTTTGCGATAAAGGTCGCAGAAGACTTTGATGACACTTTCGGAACGCTTCTCATCCATCGTGAATGCCGTGCGGTCCCAGTCGCACGAGCAACCGAGTTTGCGCAACTGCTTCAGGATGATACCTCCGTGTTCCTCGGTCCAAGCCCAGGCATGTTTTAGGAATTCTTCACGCGTGAGGTCGGTCTTTTTAATACCTTGTTCGGCCAGTCGGTTTACTACCTTTGCCTCGGTAGCAATAGAGGCATGGTCGGTACCGGGTACCCAGCAGGCATTCTTTCCTTCCATACGGGCATGACGAACGAGAATATCCTGAATGGTTTCGTTCAGGACATGTCCCATGTGTAATACGCCCGTAACATTTGGAGGAGGAATGACAATAGTGTAAGGTTCGCGATTGTCGGGCTTGGAACTAAAGAGTTTGTGGTCTAACCAATACTGATACCATTTGCCTTCGACATCGGCAGGATTGTATTTTGTTGCTAATTCCATACGATAGGGATTGTGGTTATCGTTAATTAGCTGCAAAGATACAAATAATTTTTCACTTTTAATTTTTAATTATTAATTAATATAGTACTTTTGCACCCGTTATGCATACAAGAGAAGAAAAGATGGCAGCATTCGGGCGAGTGCTCGATGTGCTGGACGAATTGAGGGAAAAATGTCCTTGGGACAGGAAGCAGACTAACGAGAGTCTGCGACCTAATACGATAGAGGAAACTTATGAGTTGTGCGATGCTTTGATAAAGGACGATGTGCAGAATATCTGTAAGGAGTTGGGCGATGTACTGCTACATGTGTGTTTTTATGCCAAGATTGGTGACGAAAAGGGACAGTTCGATATCGCGGATGTGTGTCATAAACTGTGCGACAAACTTATTTTCCGTCATCCTCATGTGTATGGCGATGCCGTAGCAGAAACTGCAGGTGATGTGCTCAAATCGTGGGAACTCATCAAACAGAAGGAAAAAGGAGGCAACAAGACCGTACTGAGTGGTGTACCCGAATCGTTGCCCTCGCTCATCAAAGCGTATCGCATACAAGACAAGGCGCGTAATGTGGGCTTCGACTGGGAGCACCCGGAAGATGCTTGGGAAAAAGTGAGTGAAGAACTGGAAGAATTGCGTGCAGAACTGGCAAAGGGAGACAAACAGCGAAGCACAGAGGAGTTCGGGGATTTCTTGTTTAGTTTGATAAATGTCGCTCGTTTGTATCACTTGAATCCCGACAATGCGTTGGAACATACAAATCAAAAGTTCATAGGTCGTTTCAATTATGTCGAGGCCAAGGCAAAGGAACAAGGACGGGATTTGAAGGATATGACTCTGGGGGAGATGGATGCCCTCTGGAATGAATCAAAAAAGAGCCTTCCATAGGGAGGCTCTTTTTTGATTATCTTATGTATTATCCTTATCTTGGGCGGTGCTGAGGGGGTTGCCTGTCTTTATCCTTACGGTCTCTATTGGCATGTTGTAACATCTCACGATGGAAGGCATCTTCAGCAAGCATGATGTTATAAACCTTCTTGGCAGGAATCACTTTGCACATCTTCTTATAATAGTTTTCCTCAATTTTAGCAAACTGCTCGTGTAGGTCTACAATCCGGTCAAGTGTGTTCAGGCATTCCTTCTCGGACGATAGACATTGTTTTTTCAGTTTTATTTCCTGATGCTTCAACTCGCGTTGTTTTTCCTTCATCTTTAGGTAGATGGGGAAGACTTTCTCGCTTTCTTCTGGTGTCAGGCATGCTTTCTGTGCAATAAAGGCCTGCATTTTCATGTTGAACTCCTCTGGGTTGAAACGAGGGCGTCTATTCTCCTGCGCTGTAGCGGGAACAGCTAACAGTAATGTTAGCACAATAATGATGGATGTAATTCTTTTCATAGCCATTTTATTCTGCTTCGGTTAGATATTCAGCAATCTCCATGTTGCCAACCATAATATAGTCCAAGGCTTCGTTGTAGTATTCCTCTTGGCTGGTTTCAGCAACAATAGTTTCGTGTTTGTCATGATTTAGATAAAGTGCCACACTAACACCAAGTATGACTACGACGGCTGCGGCATAGCGCCATACGCGTGGCATCAGACGAATGGTCTCGGCCTTCTGTTCCTTGTGAGGCAGGCGGTTTGCAAGGCGCTCATTAAAGTTCTCGAAGTAACCTTCGGGAACACGGAACGGATTCCTTCCTGCTTCCAGTTCACGCAACTTCATTTCATCTTTGCTCCTCATATATTTTTCTTTTGTATTTATTAGATGGTTGGGTATGTGTATGGTTTAATTGTTGTGATTGAAAAAGTCACATATTTTCTTTACGGCATGATGATAGGATGCTTTTAACGCACCAACACTGGTGTCCAGTATCTGGCTCATGTCTTCATATTTCATTTCATCGTAATACTTGAGCGTAAACACCTGTCGCTGCTTGGCTGGCAACTGGTTGATGGCCTGCTGCAATTGTATCTGCGTTTCGTCTCCATCAAAATGGGGGTCGCTTTGCAGTGTTGTGGCCACATGACTTTCTTCGTCATCGAGGCTTATTAGGGGATGGTGTTGACGCTCCAGGAAGTTCAGTGTTTCGTTGGTTCCTATGCGGTAGAGCCATGTGCTCAATTTGCTTTCCCCACGGAAGGCTGCGATGCCGTTCCAGGCCTTTATGAAGGTGTTTTGCAGGATGTCGTCGGCATCGTCATGATTGAGTACCATACGGCGAATTTGCCAATACAGGGGCTCCTTATATATGTTTACAAGTTTCGTGAAGGCTGCATCACGGCTATTCTCGTCTTGCAGTTGCAGGATTAATTCTTTCTCTTCGGTTGCCTTCATTGTTGTAGCTAGTTTTGGGTAAGGATTTAAAATGCGTTCAAGGCTTTCTCGATAACCTCGTCGTATCCGTACTTGTCAGGATGGGTTAATAGCGTGCCATTTGGGGCGGGGTAGAGCGTCCAATAATCGAGCCAAACAGGAATGGACGAAGATAGTCCAATACTGCTCAACGGCTTGGCGTTGGGGTAGTTCTGTTGGTATGTTCTGCCTGCCAGAGTCAAAGGGGGTAGGTCTATGGACATGCGAATGCGGTCGACATAAAATGCGGTTGGGTTGTCTAAAAGAAATAGCAATAAGTCGAGCGGCCTTTGTACCCGGACGCAACCGTGGCTGATAGCGCGATTGGCATTTTGGAAGGCGCTTTGGTTGTTGGTGTCGTGTAGGTAGACCGAGAAGTTGTTGTTGAAGCGGAAGATAATGCGTCCCAGCGAATTTCCAACTCCCTTCTCTTGCCTTAGCGTATATTGAGCGCTACGGAGTTCTGCAGAGGTGAGTAGGGTGGGGTCAACCTCTTCCTTGGTCTCTTTATGAATGGCGTGGTAATTGTTTCGGGCGAAATAGGCACTGTCTCCCACATGTCGGGGAACAATCTCCTTGCGTACGATGGTTTGTGGTATGACCCAATAGGGGTTTAATTCTACATATCTGACCTCGCTATGAAGCAGAGGAGTCTTGTGGGTGGAATTACCACAACAAACGCGCATGGTGAGAGCCGTATCGCAGTCGGTATCTACGGCGGTCAGTTCCTGTTCCGCGAGATTCACAAAAATGTATTTCCCTTTGTCGGGATGCGGATAGCGCCAGCGTGCTCGTTCCAGATTGATGCGGGCCAATCTCGTGCGAGCCGTATCGCCTTGTTGTCTTGCACGCAGATAGTCAGTCTTTATTTGTCGGTAGATGGTATCGGAAGGCTGTATTTCGTGCAGAAAAGCACTGATGTGATGATGTCTGACCTGTTCGATGGCATGGTGTACGAAACTGTCGCTGACTTCTTCGGAATCATGGTCGTAAAGTTGACGGTATATTACGCTAGTGCGTCTTTCTCCTTCGGCAGGAGGGTCGATAAGTAAATTGTTGAAGATATGTCTGGGGTGGATGTAACCAAAGCGTTGACCGCAGGCATAACGCAAATATGCTTGTGTGAGCATAAACTCCAGTGGTCCAACCACTTTGTTTGCATCAGTCCCTTCGAAATCAAGTTCTCTGGCCCGACGGAGTAGTTTCTGTATGCTGTCTAACTGAAAACTATTTGGGCTGAGGCCTTGCTCGTCCACTTTGGCGAGGAAAGTTAGCAAGGTGTCGGCCTGTAGGCTTATACCCTCTCGGGTGAGCCATACCAAGGGCTGTCGGGTAGTATAATGTTGTTTGGTGTATGGGTCGGCATACATGCCTGTAGGCATATTTGCCATACTTTTCTGGATTTCATGCCAGATATCATTACTATTCAAGGTGTACTGTGGACAAACCCATTCTTGCAGGTCGTTGAGACTTTGCACACCAGTATTGCCTGATTTCTTAGAACAGGCTACAATTCCAAGGGAGAATAGTGTGATAAAAAAAACACGACGCATCGCCGTCGTGTTATCGGATAGAAATCTTGCGAACCACATTGCCCACCTTTAAGATATAGCAACCACGCTGCAAGTTGAGCGTCAGTGATTTGTCGTTGCTGTCTATGCGGGTTGTGCTCACCTTCACTCCAGTAAGATTGTAAACTTCCAGGACTTGTCCCTCGGCACCAGTGATGTGTACCCGTGGACCATTGACAAAGAGACTGACGGCGGAAATCTCTGAATCCACCTCGTCGCGCTCGCTTTGAGCCATAAGGCTCATAGGTGCTGCCAAGCATAGGCAGAGGGCAACGATTTGCAGTCTTTTAATCATCTTTTCCTGCGTTTTATATAGTTTACGGAAGCAAAGTTATATTATATTTTCTTTCCTTCCAAATATTTTTTGCCTTTTATTACAATTTTCTTGTGGTTTTGTCGTTCCGTGATTCTTGTTGTCTGCTGAAACAATAAAAAAG
>JAGCYD010000076.1 GCA_017960985.1 Bacteroidaceae bacterium | reverse complement strand
CTACGGAAAGGTTGCCGTGATACAGGACGAAAGGCTCTGTCTTCAGGGGCGTTTCGGGGAACTCCACATCGAAGAAGCAATGCAGATGGATAATTTCCGTCGTGGGATATCGCTGTCCCAGTTCTTGTTTGTCGGCCTTGGTAATGGCACACACCAATGAGGCATGTTTCAGTTTGCGCTCGAACCATCGCAGTCGCAGACTTTCTATAGTATAATAGATGGCCTTCCAACTCCAGGGGTTCTGCTTCGCCAGTTGCCAATAGTATTTGTGCTCGATGTTGTGCATTCGGACAATCTTCTTCCGGTTGCGCAGGGCGGGATGGTCGAGCAGATAGCAGGTGTGAAGTCCCTCGAAGAGGATGGGCGCATCGTCCTGACACAAGTCGTGGAGCAGCTGTTTGTCCCTTCGCGTATTGACGATATAGGGCGTTGCCGATAGTTGACGGAGGAATCCCTTGCTTCTTTTGTAATAATGCACCTCGTGGCAAAGTTGCTTCAGTACGGGCGATTCCTCGCGGTCATAAATATATGAATGCAGGATAATCTGGAACCCTTCGCGACGGAGTTCCTTCAGCTTGTAGAAAATGTCGATAGCCCCTCCATAGTCGGCGGGGTAGGGCACTTGCAAACTGACTACATGGATGTTCATTCCGCAAATATACGAAAGAAATGTCAATTATCAATTGGAAATTGTCAATTTATGCTTAACTTTGCAAGAGTATGCAACCACTCGCAGAAAGACTTCGCCCCACTTCGCTCGACGAATACATCGGCCAGCAACATCTGGTCGGCGAGGGTGCTGTATTGCGGCGTATGATAGAGTCTGGCAAGGTGTCGAGTTTCATACTTTGGGGACCTCCGGGTGTGGGTAAAACTACACTGGCAAGCATCATTGCCCACCAGTTGAAGACACCTTTTTATACCCTTTCCGCCATATCGAGTGGCGTGAAGGATGTGCGCGATGTGGTCGAGAAAGCCCGTCAGAATCGCTTCTTCAATAGCGCAAGTCCCATCCTTTTCATCGACGAAATCCACCGTTTCTCCAAGTCGCAGCAGGATAGCCTGCTCGGTGCCGTGGAGCAGGGTATCATCACCTTGATAGGCGCCACCACGGAGAATCCCTCCTTCGAGGTCATCCGTCCTTTGTTGAGCCGCTGTCAGGTCTATGTGCTGAAAAGTCTGGGCCGCGACGACCTGTTGGAGCTTGCCCGTAGGGCGATAATAAAGGATGTGGTGCTCAAGGAACTCGATATCGAGTTGAAGGAGACCGATGCCCTCTTGCGTTTCAGTGGCGGCGATGCCCGCAAGTTGCTGAACATTCTCGACCTCTTGTCCGAGTCGGCCACCAAGGGAGAAACCCTTGTAGTGACCGATGAACTGGTCACAAATCGTTTGCAGCAGAATCCTTTGGCATACGATAAGGATGGCGAGATGCACTACGACATCATTTCGGCCTTCATCAAGTCCATTCGTGGCAGCGACCCCGATGGTGCCCTCTATTGGCTGGCGCGCATGATAGAGGGAGGCGAAGACCCCGCCTTCATTGCCCGTCGTCTGGTCATCAGCGCTGCGGAAGACATCGGCCTTGCCAATCCCAACGCCTTGTTGCTCGCCAATGCCGCCTTTGATGTGTGCGAGAAGATAGGTTGGCCCGAAGGGCGCATTCCTTTGGCCGAAGCCACCGTATATCTGGCCACCAGCCCCAAGAGCAATAGCGCCTACATGGGTATAGGTGCCGCCTTGGAGGAAGTGCGTAAGTCAGGCAATCAGCCTGTTCCCCTACATCTTCGCAATGCCCCCACCTCTTTGATGAAGGAACTCGGCTATGGCAAGGAATATAAATATGCCCACGACTTCGAAGGCAACTTCGTTGAGCAGCAGTTTCTGCCCGATGCTCTAAAGGACGCGCGTTTCTGGCATCCCCAACAGAATGCCGCCGAGGATAAACTCCACGAGCGTATGCGCCAACTCTGGGGCAACCGCTACGATTAAGACATCGGAGCCCTGTGCAATATAATTTCCCCTCAACTATACCCCATATTGAGAATACGGCAATCACCATGCGGTGAATACCGTATTCTTTTTGACTGCAGTAAGCCATTTTTCGATGATTACCGTATGTTCGACACGGGGTATAATTATGCCCTCAAAAATCAATATTGTCTCGTCCAAAATCAACACCGTTGATTTATGAAATCATTAGTATTAAAGTGCAAAATCATTACCGTTGATTTTTCAAATCATCAGTGTTGATTTGACGGGGTATAAGTTTCCCTCGTTTTTCTTGCACATATTAAATTAAAATTCGTACATTTGCAGTGTTCTCTTGCCGAGTCCAGCGAGGGCAACGCGAGGCTGGCGAGCCGTAGCGGGTGGGAGAACATATATACGGAAAGGCGTATCTTGACGCTTTGGGCTTGACACTCAAGAATCTAGCAAATTCGACTAACAATCAAGCAGCAAGGCAACAAAGAACGCCCATTGAGTGTATATTTATGGCACAGGTGTGTTGTATCTATACAGTTCGCGTGGGCTTCGGCGTTGTTTGTTCATATTGTTAGGGCAATTGCTAGAGCCTTTGAGTGTGGGACGAACAACAAGAACTGAACTCCCACGCTCTTTTTGTATATATACGCGAAGATAAATAAACTAATTTTCTATTCTTTGGGCGTTCGATAGAATCTTTATTAAACTTAAATCAAATGGATGAAAAAGGCATGGTTTGCTATCTAAAGAATGATGAAGAAGTGAGAATTACTCCAGAAACCCGTATCTTCAAGTATATGCCTCTTGATCACTTCTTGGGAATGTTGAATGCTAAGGCTCTTTATGTTTCAAGGAAAAAGTCTTTTCCCGATAGATATGAGACTAAACTGCCTATTAGAAAACTATTTTCCTTTTATCCAGTTGGTGGGGAATGTCCCTATGAGTTGAGCGAAAAAACTAAAGCGAGTGATTTTAAAAGGAAAGAAAAACTGTTTAAGAGGTATGAAAAGACAGCAAACAGTTTGACCTCCTGTTGGACTTTATTCGACAAAGAAGACTTTTTTATGTGGGAGATTTATGCTAAAAGGATTGGTGTATGTATTCAAACGACAATTGATAAACTGATAGGGGCTCTCATAAATAGTGAGTATGATATATATTGTGGGGCAATCTCCTATAAGAGGAAACATTGCAACGAAGACCTGATAGATGTGGTTTTCTCAAAAGACCCCTTTTATGCTAATGAAAAAGAATTTCGCTTTTATTTTCATGTAAAAGAAGAAAAAAGGCATAAAGATAAAGAAGAAAAAGGACGATATATCCCATTAAATTCAGCACTAAACAATATTATAGAGAAGGTCATACTCTCTCCTTATATAGTTTCGAACGGAAAGGAGGAACTTATGGACATACTTCATAATAAATATAAAATTCCTTTAGAGCATATCCTAAAATCGGACATTCTATTTGAGAACTAATAATAGTCGGATTAGAATCTTTGTTAATGTAGTTTTGACAATATATGCCAAGCATACAAAAATAAAATATAATTAAACTCTTAAATATATTATTTTATGAAAACAACACTCTTTAGATTTAGAACATGGCTGATTGTTGCATTGTCATTTTTCAATTCAGTTAATGTTGGCGCGGCAGTAAGGGGAGTATTGGTTGACGGTGTTTATTATGACACTAACTCTTCTGATAATACAGCAACCGTCACAGGAGCCGAAGAAGGTTATTCTGGTGATATCATAATCCATGAAACAATTTCATGGAGAGGAGAAACTTATAATGTGAAATACATTGGCCAATATGCGTTCACGGGTTCTAGCGTGACCTCCGTCACCATCCCTGAGGGTGTAACTAGGATTTGCTCCTATGCGTTCTATGCTTGTACGACCCTGACCTCTGTCTCCATCCCCGAGAGTGTGACCCAGATTGATGGGGACGCATTTTTGGGTTGCAGTGGGCTGGACAAGGCTGAGTTTGCTAACATAGAAAGTCTGTGTAAAATAAACTTTCTTTATGCCAGTTCTAATCCCCTATATTGTGCCCGCCATTTGTATATAGGCGGAAAGGAGGTGAAAAAAATTGTTATCCCCGAGGGCGTGACTTCGATTTGTAACTATGCTTTTTATAATGGCAAGTACATAACAGAACTATACATCAGCAGTAGTGTAGAGACAATAGGTCAAAAAGCTTTTAATGGCTGTACGCTCCTACGAGTATATAATTATGCGGAATTTCCGCAGAATTGTGGCACAGATGCCTTCTCTGTAGTAAAACCAAATTGTAAACTTTATGTAATGGAGGATAGTCAGGATTTTTATAGCGTGCATAAAGATTGGTACGAATTCAACATTCAGCCAATGGACGAGGAGATGACGGCAATAGAAAACATCGAGATGTCAAATGTAAAATGGACAATGGACAATGGAATCTATGACTTGAGTGGAAGGAAACTCTCACAAATGCAGAAGGGTATCAACATCGTGAAGATGAGCGACGGCAGCACAAGAAAAGTGTTGATACGCTAAAGCGTACAAAAACAAAAAACAAAAAGCAGGAAGCCAAACATGGTTTCCTGCTTTTTATGTTAAATGTTTAATGCTTTTTCTGTGCACATTTCCCTGTAACCCTTTTGCTGTCTTATAATTTATTTGTATTTTTGCATTTATATATGGCAATAATAATTGTATCCATAGTGTTGATTGTGGTGCTTATTGGGGCACTGGTGGTTGTGGGCAGTTTGCGCACAAAGGTGGCTGTATTGGAACAGGACAAGCGCCATGCGGAGGAGAATGCTGCAGCACTGACTTCGCAGTATGAGCGGCAGACGACAGAACTGAAGGAGCATCACCGCGAACAGATGGAGGGGATAAAGTCGCTGCACGAAGAGCAGTTGGCGAAGGTGGAGGAGCAGTACCGACAGAGTATGAACGACCTGCGCCGACAGCAGGCTGAACAACTGGCTCAGCAGATGCAACTGGTCAAGGAACAGATGAACACGACTTCGGAACGGATTTTGAAAGAGCGTGCCGAGCAGTTGTCATCAACCAACAAGGAGCAGTTGGCAAGCATACTGAACCCGCTACAGACGAATATACAGCAGATGCGTGAGGCTGTGGAGAAGAGCGACCGCGAACACAACACGACGATGGCACGACTGGATGCTACCATCAAGACCAGCATCGAGCAGAGCCGTGAGGTGGGGGAGCGTGCCGACAAACTGGCGCAGGCGCTGACGGGAGAGAATAAGACCCAGGGTAACTTCGGGGAATTGCGACTGAAACAGTTGCTCGAGGGCATGGGACTGGTTGAAGGCGAGCAGTTCGACTTGCAGGAGACGATGAAGGACAAGGATGGCAGGGTCATCCAAGACGACGGACACCGCCTCGTTCCCGATGCCATACTGCATTTCCCCGACCAGCGTGACCTCGTCATCGATAGCAAGATGTCGTTTACGGCATACGAGGAATACTATAATGCAGAAACGGAAGAACAACGGCAGGATGCCCTGAAAAGGCATATCCTCAGTATGCGGAATCATGTGAACGAATTGTCGAAGAAGAGTTATGCGAAGTTTCTCAAGGAGGGGCATGGAAAACTCGACTTCGTACTGATGTATGTGTTCTCGGAGCCTGCCCTGCAACTGGCGCTTTCGAACGAACCAACGCTGTGGAAGTATGCCTATGACAAGGGCGTAATCATCACGGGTTCGCAGAATCTGTATGTGATGCTTCGCGTGTTGGAAATGACCTGGAAACAGGTGCGGCAGGTGGAGAACCAGCAGCAGATAATGGACTTGGCCAGCGAGATGGTGGAGCGTGTGCAGACCTTTGCAGAGCGTTTTGACAATGTAAAAAAGCAATTCGAGAAAACCGCAGATGCCATCGCCGAAGTGGAGCGCAGTACGGCAGACAGTGGACAGAGTATCGTTACCTCTGCCCGAAAACTGCTGAAGATGGGGGCCAGCGAGAATGCAAAGAAAAAATCAATAGCGAATACAAGCATTAACGATAAATAACTACAAACCAATGAGCAAACAAAAGAAATTCATCCTCGAAGAGAACGAGATTCCAACACAGTGGTACAATATCTTGGCAGATATGCCCAACAAACCGCTGCCCCCATTGCATCCGGGTACGCGTCAGCCGCTGGGTTGGGAGGACTTGGCACATATATTCCCGACAGAGTGCTGTAAGCAGGAATTGAATACCACCGACCGTTTCATCGATATCCCCGATGAGGTGTTGGAGAAGTATAAGTACTATCGTAGCACTCCGCTGGTGCGTGCTTACGCACTGGAGAAGGCTTTGGGTACGCCTGCACATATCTATTTCAAGAACGAATCAACGAATCCGTTGGGTTCTCACAAAATCAATAGTGCCCTACCACAGTGCTACTACGCCAAGCAGGAGGGTACGACAAATGTCACGACCGAAACGGGTGCCGGACAGTGGGGCGCAGCTCTGTCGTATGCAGCAAGTGTGTTCGGACTTGAGGCTGCTGTGTATCAGGTGAAGATTTCCATGCAGCAGAAGCCTTATCGCTCGAGCATCATGCGTACTTTCGGTGCTACCGTCGAGGGTAGCCCTTCAATGAGTACCCGTGCAGGAAAGGATATCATTACGAAGAATCCTCAGCACATGGGTTCGTTGGGAACGGCTATCAGCGAGGCGGTAGAGTTGGCAACAACAACACCAAACTGTAAATATACACTGGGTTCCGTGCTCAACCATGTGGCTTTGCATCAGACCATTATCGGTTTGGAGGCCGAGAAGCAGATGGCAAAGGCTGGGGAATATCCCGATACGGTAATTGCCTGCTTCGGTGGTGGTTCGAACTTCGGTGGTATTGCTTTCCCCTTCATGCGTCACAACATCCTCGACGGCAAGAAAACGGAATTTATCGCTGCTGAGCCCGAGAGTTGTCCGAAACTGACACGCGGAAAGTTTGAGTACGACTTCGGTGATGAGGCTGGCTATACACCGCTGCTGCCGATGTACACCTTGGGCCATGACTTCAAGCCTGCCAATATCCATGCCGGTGGATTGCGTTATCACGGCGCAGGCATGATTGTCAGTCAGCTTATCAAGGACGGTTTGATGCACGGTGTGGATATTCCACAGTTGGAGACCTTCGAGGCTGGTGTGCTCTTTGCCCGTACCGAGGGCATCATTCCTGCTCCCGAATCTTCACACGCCATTGCTGCCACCATCCGCGAGGCGCTGAAGTGCAAGGAGACGGGCGAGGAGAAGGTTATCCTCTTCAACTTGTCGGGTCATGGCCTTATCGACATGACGGCTTACGACCAGTACATCAACGGCGACCTGCAGAACTATCAGGTGACCGACGAGGATATTGCCAAGAACAAGATTGGCGTATAATTCCCGATATTGCATAAAAAGAACAGGGGAGGTGTTATGCCTCCCCTGTTTTGTTTGTGTCGTTTCTTAGTGTTTACTTGATTGCGTACTCTACGGTATTTACCACACGGACACGCTTAATGTAAGGCGTGTTGGCATCGCGGTCCTCGATGCTGAACTGCCCCTGCTGTGCCGTGATGACACCGCCCAACTTCGCATCGGCATCGTGGGCAAACTGTTCGGCTGTGGCTGCGGCATTCTTCATGGCCTCTTCAACCATTTCGGGCTTGATGCTTGTCAGTCCCGTGAACTCGTAGCGGATACTGTTGTCGCCATATTCCTCGCTGACTAGGGCAATGCCTTGCTTCATCAGTTCTGACTGGCGCTTCATCAGTTGGCGTATCTTATCGACTTCCGTAGAGGTAACGGTAATTACGCACTCAGCCTTGTAGCGGTAGTTCATAATTTCGTTGCCATAGTTGTCTGCCTGACGATCGCGAATGGTAGGCGGATTGACGCTGATTTCGTCTTCCGTCAGTCCTGCAGCCTTCAGGAAACTGACAACTTTCTGGTTCTTCTGCTCGATGAGTTCGAACATGGCCGATGGATCGTTGCCTAGTTCCTTGTAGATGAGTGGCCATGTTACCTTGTTAGCAGGAACTTCACGCTCCGAAAGTCCCTTTACGGTCACCTTGCGGTCCATCTTCTTGTACTTGACAATACCATTGCCAATACCGTCGCCCATCAGCCACAAGCCAACGGCAATAATGAGCGCTGCCAATAGCAGTCTGTTTTCTTTCTTTACTTCCATAGTAAAACTAATTGTTAGGTTAATGTATTTGATGAACTAAAAATTCCTGTACCAGTTGTATGGCTAGCCATTGGGGCAATCCATAGAAACCATGATCAACACCGTTGAGTACATGGTACTCCACATTCTTGTATGTTCGTGCGGCGCGTTCTCCGTAGGCAATGGGAACAATGCGGTCGCTGTCGCCGTGTAGGATAAGTACGGGTTTCTGAAACAGTGCAATGGTGGCATAGGGGTCGAGGTCGTAGATGTCCTCGGCATAGATTCGTCCTAACTTCACGCCCCATATCTCACCACCGTCGGGGATATCGGCACGAGTGGGATAGCGGCGGTGTGTATCGACGGGTATGGAGAATGCAGGGTAGAAGAGGATGATGTCGTGAATATCTGCTTCTACCTCAGCCGCCGCAAGAGCAGTTACGATTCCGCCTTGACTTTCGCCCATCAATGTGATGTGCTGGCAGTCCACCTCTGGTAACGAGTGCAGGCGTTGCAGAACAGCTTTCAAATCGTCGCGCTCCGTGATAATGGACATTTCATCGGTCGTTCCGTCGCTTTGGCTGTAGTTCCCGCCTCCGCAGAAGTCGAAACAATATACAAGGAATCCTTGTTGGGTCAAGGCCTCGGCATAGGGTACGCCCCATTCGTGTGTGCCTCCGAATCCATGAGAAATAATCACCAGGGGTAGTTTCCCCTCAGTCTTAGCAGGCCGATGCAGAATGCCGAAAATCTTCTTCCCTTCGCGTTCGCACCAGAGTGTGTCTGTGGTCATAGCTTGTACTTGATACCCAAAGAGTACAAAGCCAAGTAGGCATGTCAGTAGTTTCATGATTGTGTTGTTGGATGATGATTCTGCGGCAAATATATACAATATATATTGTACCGGCAATGGATTATAAATAATTAACAGAAATATTTTGGTAGCATCTGCGGATAGATCTAATTTTGCAACAAAAAACAAGAGTGTTCTATTTTAAGTATTAACCTAAAAATAGAAACAAATGAAAAAGAAGAACATTTTCCTGTGTGCCTTGTTAGGCGTAGTAGCTATGTTTAATGTGGCTTGTGGCGATGACGATGACATAAAGCCAACGGATGTCCCGGAGGCGGTAATGACAGCATTTCAGGATATGTATCCTGGTGCAGTCGCAGAGTGGGAAAAGGTGGCTGGAGGTTTGCTGAAAGCTGAGTTTCTTTATGATGCCCATGAAAAAGATGCTTGGTTTGAGCAGAATGGTACATGGGTAAAGACTATAACGGAAATTGCTACGAGTGAGTTGCCACAAGCAATTCGTGACTATATATCTACTACTTATCCAACGGGGCAGATAGAAGATTCCGACTTTGTTGAAACACTCACAGAGAATACCTATGTGGTTGAAGTTGACCGCGAAAACGAATCCGACCTATATTTGAACTTTACGGAATCAGGAGAACTTGTAACTCCCTAATTAAAGGATAGCGTAGAGTCCTCTTCCATGATATCGTCATGGAGGAGGACTTGTTTTATTTTACAGAATCTATACATTATATATGGAAGAACCCAAGCAATCCGTGAGAATCCAGCAATCCATACTGAATGGGGCAGAGAAGAAATTTCTGTTGTGGATGGCAGATCGCTTACCTTTGTGGGTAAGTAGCGATATGATGACTTGGCTGGGAGTATTTGGCGCCATGCTCTGTGGAATTGGCTTTGTGCTGACGCATTTGAGTATTTATTGGTTGTGGCTCTCAATTGTTGGCTTGTTCATCAATTGGTATGGTGATTCGTTAGACGGCACAATCGCTCGTGTACGCAATCAACAGCGGCCACTATATGGTTATTATCTCGACCATAATGTAGATATTATATGTGAATTCTTTGTCTTTGTAGGACTGGGCTTGTCGCCGTTGCTGCACTTGAGCATAGCTCTGTTGTCCTATGTGGCTTATTTGTCGTTAACCGTTTATGTAAGCATTAATGCTCACTTGAAAAATGAATTCAAACTAACCTATGGTAAGATGGGGCCTACAGAGATTCGTTTGGTCATTGTCATCGTTTGTTTGCTCTTTATGTACATTCCTGCTCTTGTGAACTATAGCGGTAGTCTCGCATTATGGGGAGAGTCTATTACTTATGGCGCGTTTGATATTATAGGCCTATGTATTTGGTTGATACTTATGGCTATGTATCTGATAAGTTTTGCCAAAGATGCTGCGTGGTTTGCCAAGCGCGATCCTCTTAAGAAGCATGTGAATGAGTAAATCTGGACTTCGGTTAATCTTACTACGCTATTTTAAATTCGCCGTATCAACATTAGCTGGTACGGCGGTAGATATGTTTGTGCTGTGGCTGTGCTCGTCTGTCTTTTTGTCTTCAACTTATTCGATGAATTATCTGTTGGCACCTTGCTTATCATTCGAGTGCGCAGTTTTGACCAATTTCACTTTAGCTTATTTTGTAGTGTGGCGCGACCGTATAGAAATACCTTCAACTCGTTCTTTTTTCGCTCATTTCCCTTGGTACAATCTATCTTGCATAGGCGCGTTCCTTGTAAAAATGGCGATTCTGCTTACGCTCGAATGGTTATTTCATTGGAATGTGCTTCTTTGCAATATTACAGCCTTATGCTTCTCGGGAATAATTAACTTCTTGATGAATGATAAAGCAATCTTTACCAATAGGGAACAAAAACAAAAGGGAAAAAGGAATTTAGTTTATCGTACTCCGATAAATTTGTGAGTCTGTAGACTGAGATGCCACTGAGGATGGTCGATGCAATAGCGGACGGCCTCAGCCGTTAGTTGTGCGTTTTTCTCTGCGTCCCCCGTATCACAAGGTTGCAGGCTCCATACCTTTGGTAAGAATTCCTTTTCCCAAGGCGTCAAGTCCTCTCCCGTATAGATGACCTTTAATTCATGGGGAGAGCGAATAACCGTCTTGCCAAGAATCTTTGGTGAACAGGTCACCCAGTCAATGGAGGAAGGGATATTACAAGTCCCGTTTGTCTCGATTTGTACAAAGAAGCCCACCTCGTGTAGGGCATCAACGAGGGTGGATAGTTCCTTTTGCAAAGCGGGTTCACCCCCTGTGATGACAACATGGCGAGGCTTATAGGATGCAGCTGCAATCACAATTTCGCTAACGGACATTTCCCATCCCTCTTCGTGGTGGGTGTCACAGAAACTGCAATGAAGATTACATCCGCTAGTACGAATGAATACGGCAGGCGTTCCTGTGAAGTGCCCTTCGCCCTGAATGGAACAAAAGATTTCGTTAATCCTCAATCTCGTAGGAGGCTTGATTGTTCTGACTCTCCACGACATCCACACGATAGGCCTGTGGTATCTGGTCGCAAATCCAACGAGCCATATTCTCTGCCGTAGGGTTGAAGGGCAGTATCTCGTTGAGGTTGCTGTGGTCGAGACGGTCGCGGATGAGCCGCTTGATGTGGGTGAAATCAACTACCATACCATTCTCGTCCAGTTCACGCGACTTGCAGTGAATGGTAATAATCCAGTTGTGCCCATGCAGTTGCTGACACTTACTTTCGTAGGTGAGATGGAGCTGATGGCTGGCCGAGACTTCGAATGTTTTCTTGATGTAGTACACCGCTTGAGCTTTATTTCGCCGCAAAGATAATCATTTATGGGCACATACGCGATGATTTGCCGATATTTTTTGTTCCTTGAGGTCTTTACGATGAAAATATCCAGCAAGTATTGTACCGCTGATGCTATGCCATGCACAAGATATGGCACAGGGCAGTACGGACAGGGGCTGAGTCGCGAAGAAATGGGCTGCAAGCACGGTGGCAAGACCTGCGTTCTGCATACCTACCTCGATGGAGATGGTGCGTTTCTTGGCTTTGGAAAACCCTGCGGCGCGTCCTGCTGCCCATCCCAACAGGTAACCCGTAGCATTGTGACAGAACACAACGGCAAAGGTCCAGAGGAAAAGAATGAATCCACGGGCTATTAGGTCGTCGTGGATGGCCGAAATGACACCTCCGACTATACATGCCAGACAGAGCACACTCGTGCCAGGCATGAGTGATTGGAGTTTGGGGAATATCTCGCGACGGGAATAGAGGTAGTTTAGCAGACATCCCACACCGACGGGAATGACGGTCACGATAAGTATATTCTGGAACATGCCGATAGCGTCGATTTCGATGATTTCACCGGCTGTTAGTTGTATAAGCAGGGGTGTCATGACGGGTGCCAATAGTGTGGAGGCACAAGTCATACCGATGGAAAAGGCCACATCCCCATTGCAAAGGTAGGACATGATGTTGCTCGAAACTCCACCCGGACAACATCCCACAAGCAAAATGCCCAGTGCCAAGGCAGGTTCGAGATGGAATACGCGAACTAACAGGTAGGCTACACAGGGCATGATGAAAAACTGAGCGCAGGTGCCGATGAAGATGTCCAACGGACGGCGTGCCATAATCAGAAAGTCGTCGGTCGTCAGGGTTAGTCCCATCGTGAGCATTATCAATCCGAGAATAACGGTTTGTGTGTTGCCGCGTACCCATGTGAATAGTTCGGGAACAAAGAAGGTGAGCACGGCAATGCCGATGATGAATAGCGAGGTGTTGTTGGCCAGCCAGCGGCTGATGAATTGTAGCATTTTTAACATAAGAATGTATCTTGAGTTATCGGTATCTGAAAGTGAAGGGTCTCGCCTGTGGCAGGATGTGTGAAGGAAAGTTCGTCGGCAAAAAGCATCAAGCGTTGGGCGGCGTGTCCGTAAAGGCGGTCGCCCACGATGGGATTATTCAAACCCTGCGGGTGAGCCATGTGGACACGGAGTTGGTGTGTGCGTCCAGTTTCGGGCCAAAGGTGAATCAGGGCGTGTTGATCACGGTTGCTCACCACCTCGTAGTTCGTAATAGCCCTGCGCCCATATTCTTCGTGAACCATCTGTCGAGGACGGTCGTAGGGATTCGGACAAAGGGGTAAGTCTATCCGTCCCTTTATCCCTGCATCTAATGGATGCTCAAGTAGGGCGGAGTAACGCTTTTTGACGGTATGATGGATAAACTGTTCTTGCAGGTGGTGATAGGCTTTCTCGTTCAAGGCCAATACCATCAGTCCCGAGGTGTCCATGTCGAGACGATGGACGATAAGCGGTCCTTCGGAGTGGGGATAACGAAGGCGGATGATGGATTGAACGGAAGGAAGGTCGTCTTTGCCCGGTACAGCCAATAGTCCTGCAGGCTTGTCAATAACGACGATGTCTGTATCTTCGTAAAGCACATGAAGTTTTTGTACCAGGGCCTGATAGTCTCTCAACATGGGATTTTCTTCCACATCCAGTCCTTGAAGCATCCAGGAGAGTATCGGCTTGCACTTGTGTTGGCATGCCGCATAGAAGTTTCCCGCCTCACGGATTTCTCCTTTGGGTGACTTTCCCATCCAAAACTCACCCATGCACAGAGGCTTTAGGTTATGCTGATAGGCGTATTGCAATAGTTTCGGTGCACAGCATTCGCCTGCCCCAGATGGTGGTATTTTCTCGCCGAAAATATCTAAGAGTGAGGCCTTCTTACCCTTGGCATTGAGGAAATGAAACTGTTCGAACAGCCATTGCTGTAGTGCTTGACTGCGTGCTTTCCTCTCCTCGCCCATAGGGAGGGCGGAGATTCGGGTTTCCTCTTCCTCGAAATAGGTACCGTGGAGGTCGAATACGGGCGGAACAAAATAGGGCAGGGTGCTTTTACCACATAGTGTACCAGAAAATGCAGCGAGGAAACCATCCTCAACGACAAGTACGCCCAACATCTTTCCCTCGTCGATTTCGTTCTGCCAATCGGTATGGCATGCAATCTCACGCCTTACCTCTTCGGCTGCCATACGGCATAGAGGGTGAGCCTCGTAGCAAAAAGGATAGGTAAATTGCTGTGGGCGTAAGGCTTCCGAAACCTTTATGGGTAGTGGATGAATTTTATTGTCCTGCATTTTGCTTGCAAAGGTACGAATATTTTCCTAATTTTGCACTATACTCAAATACCATAAGGCACAGAGATATGAAGCAGATTCTTGATTTCCTGACCCGTTTAGGGGAGAACAACAACAAGGTGTGGTTCGATGCCCACAAGGCAGAATACTTGGAGGCAAAGGCTAAGTTTGAGGAGTTTTCACTGCGTTTCTTGCGTGGCGTGGAAGATTTCGATCCGCGTGTGAAGAACCTCAGCCTCAAGGATATTACCTATCGCATCTATCGTGATGTACGGTTTAGCAACGACAAACGCCCTTACAAGTGGCACATGGGCGTGTATGTATGTCCGAAAGGGAAAAAGTCGGGTATGGCCGGATATTACATTCATCTGGAACCCGTGACAGATACCTTTTTCATTTGCGCTGGACTTTACAATCCCACGAAAGAGGTACAAGCCAGTATTCGGGAGGAAATCATGCTCAATGGAAAGCAGTTTGATGAGGCTCTGCAGCAATGTAAGGACTTTGAACTGCCGTGGGATGCTGCCCTGAAGAAAATGCCCCGTGGCTTTAATGAAGAGGATGAGTATAGTCGCTATTACCGTTTGAAGAGTTACGAAATCTATAAGACGGTGACCAAACGCGATGTGCTTTCCAAGGACTTTCTGGATAAGGCACTGGCCGACTTACGCCGTACACATACCTTCAACGAAATATTGAATCGCAGTTTCGACTTTGCCTATGAAAATTGACGAAGGGCTTCGTGCGTACATTGAACGGGAAATCCTGCCGCGCTACGAGACTTTTGACCAGGCGCACCAGCGCAGTCATGTCGATATGGTAATCCGTCAGAGCCTCGAACTGGCAGTGCAGCACAATGCGGATGAAAATATGGCTTTTGCCATTGCGGCCTATCACGATACGGGACTTTGCGAAGGGCGCGAACAGCATCATATCGTTTCGGCTCGTATCATCAGGGAGGATAAACACCTGCGGCAATGGTTTAGCGAAGAACAGATAGAAACGATGGCCGATGCGGCAGAGGATCATCGCGCTTCTGCCAGTCGTGCTCCGCGTACCCTGTATGGGCGTATTGTGGCAGAGGCCGATAGGTATATCGAGCCGAAGGATATCGTGCGGCGTACCGTTCAGTTCGGTATCGACCATTATCCCGAACTGAACCGCGAGGAGCATTACCAGCGGATGTTGCAACATCTACACGAGAAATATGGGCGGAAGGGTTATCTTCATTTGTGGTTCGAAGACTCTCCCAACGCACAACGATTAGAGCAACTTCGGCAATTGATAGACGACGAAGGGCAACTGCGAAAACTATTTGACGCGTATATGCCATGACCTACGAGACGCATCCCTTAGAACCCTTTTTGCCATCGAACGGGCGCGTCCTTTTCCTTGGAAGTTTTCCTCCTCCGCGTGCCCGATGGTGTATGGATTTCTTCTATCCAAACTGGATTAACGACTTCTGGCGGATAATGGGCGTTGTGTTCTTTTGTGATGCAAATTGGTTTATAATGCAAAGAGAGAAAAGATTTGATAAGCAAAAGATTATAGAGTTTTGCGGAAGTAAAGGATTGGCATTCTTCGATACGGCGAGAAAGGTATGTCGCAAGCAGGATAATGCCAGTGATGACCATCTGGAAATCGTTGAGCCAACGGATGTGGAAGCGTTGCTTCGGCAGATGCCAGACTGCCATGATGTGGTGACAACGGGCGGTAAGGCAAGCGAGGAACTTTTCCGTCAGTTGAGCCTAGCTTCCGATACTTCGTTTGCATTACCGAAGATAGGGGAGAATGTAATGCTTCGGGTCTTTGGTCGTGAACTTCGTTGGTGGCGAATGCCCTCTTCGTCTCGTGCCTATCCGCTGAAGATGGAGAAGAAAGCGGCGTATTATGCCCGTCTGTTTGCCGTGTAAAAGGAGAGGGAGGGGCTTATTCCAACTTTAATTTGAACTCTTGATTGAGTAGGGCGAGGCTGGGGCTGTCGTTTAGCATCTTCCTAAACTGGTCGGGTTTGCTAACGCTTTTGATGGCTTCTTCCACCTTTGCTACCTCTATTTGCATTGTTACCTCCGCGAGGTTGAGTTGGGTACAGATGTGTCGCTCGATACCTTTTCTCATCTTCTGGAGCGACTTCTCGATGAGCGGATTGTTAGCAATGATGTGGAAGGTGTTGGCCGAAACAACCTCGGGTGTGATACCGCGCATACGCTGTGCCGTCGCCTTTTCCGACTGGGGCAGACTATTGGCATATTGCTGCCATGCGAGAATGAGATTTTCTTTGTTGAGTGTTCCGTTGTGCGTAGATTGGGTGTCCGTATCGGGTTCTTCTGCTTGTGTCGTTTTCTGTGCAGAAGTAGTCGATGGAGTAGAGACGGCTTTCCGGATGCTCGTGGTATTTAGGTTGAGGGTGCGCAGCGAGGGGCGTGATGCCGTAGGCTTGGGAGTAGCAGGGGCTGCCGGGGCACTTTGGGGAGCCTCGGAAACCTCTTTCTTTTCTTTCACTTGTGGTTTTGCGGCCTCTTCCGCTCCTTGAGCGGTGGGCTGCTGGAATAGGGGTTTAAGTATCTTCGCAGGGCAAAGCCCCGCGCCGACACCGTCTTCGTCCCCGACTGACTGCGTGGCCTGAATCAGGCAGAGTTCTACCTGCAGTCGCTTGTTACGGCTCTGTCGGTAGCCCAAATCACAGTCGTTGCACAATTTGATGGCGCGATACAAGAACTGCGGCTTGCAGCGCATGGCTTGTTCCTGATAGCGCTGGCGGAATGTCTCGCCCACTTCGAGTAGGGGTAAAGTCTTGGCATCGCGACTGACGAGTAGATTGCGCAGGTGTGATGCCAGTCCCGAGATGAAGTTGCCGCCGTCGAATCCGCGTTCGGTAACCTCGTTGAAGAGAATCAGGGAGGCTTCCACATCGCCCTTCAGCATATTGTCCACCACGCGGAAATAATATTCCGAGTCGAGAATATTCAGGTTGTCCAGTGTACTTTGATAGGTAATGTTGCCGCCCGTAAAGCTAACCATCTGGTCGAAGATGGATAGCGCGTCGCGCATACCGCCATCGGCCTTCTGGGCAATTAGGCTCAAGGCATCGTCCTCTGCCTTATATCCTTCCTTCTCGGCCACATATTTGAGGTGCTCCACGGTGTTCTGTACCGTGATGCGTGCAAAGTCGTAAACCTGACAACGGCTCAATATCGTGGGCAGAATCTTGTGCTTTTCCGTCGTGGCAAGGATGAATATGACATACTTGGGTGGTTCCTCGAGGGTTTTCAGAAAGGCATTGAATGCCTGCTGCGAAAGCATGTGTACCTCGTCGATGATAAACACTTTGTACTTGCCTGTCTGGGGCGGAATGCGCACCTGGTCGATTAGTTCGCGAATGTCGTCCACCGAGTTGTTCGACGCGGCGTCCAGCTCGTGGATGTTCATCGAACGCTGTTCGTCGAAGGCACGACACGATTCGCATACCCCACAGGGTTCACCGTTCTCGCCTGGGTTCAGACAGTTGATGGTCTTGGCAAAGATACGGGCGCAAGTCGTTTTGCCCACACCGCGTGGACCGCAGAACAAGTAGGCGTGTGCCAACTTCCCCGTGCGGATGGCATTGAGCAGCGTGGTCGTCAGCGCTCTTTGCCCCACAACCATGTCGAAGGTGGCGGGCCTGTACTTGCGTGCCGAAACAATGTATTGTTCCATAGAATTAGTTATGATGTTTCTTTACGATATACTTTGAGGTACTTCGAGATACAAAGGTACGATTAAGCGAGCGAAAATGCAAGTAAAGATGCCGCCCTTTGTCGAATTTTTTGCGATTTGTTCCAAAGAATGTTGAAATACTATTGCGTAAGCCGACGGATTACTAATCTTCCGTGTCTCGGACTACTATTGCATGAATGGATGGATTACTATTGCGTGATGCCTCGAAATAGTATTGCGCTGACGGATAGATAATATTATGTTGTAATCTGCAGCATTTTGTTTCTCCATAGTTTGCGTTTTCGTTCGCTTATTTGTATCTTTGTACGCGTAAATAAAATCGCAGGGTATGAGTAAGATTTATTCGGTTTGGGATTTTATCCGTAGGCATAAGTACCTGGTAGTGGTGCTTTTCTTTGCCGTGATGGTTGGTTTCGTAGATGAAAACAGTTTCTGGGAACGCCGTCAGCGCATACAGGAAATCAATGCCCTAAAAGCGGAGATGCGTGGGTATCAAAACCAGTTCGAACGGGATACGAAAGCCTTGGAGGCCTTGGAGAACAGCAAGGAGGAAGTGGTGCGTGTGGCTCGTGAGAAATATCTTATGAAGTACCCGGGCGAGGATATTTATGTCGTCATGGATACACAAGAGGAGAATGCAGGGGATGAAGAAACTTTCCAAAACTGAGAACCTTGTATTCCGCACAGGTGCCCTGCTGATGATTGCAGGCGCCGTGTCTTATTTGGCAGGTGGCTGGATTCCCGTTGCCTTGTATGTTGTCGGCGTTTTGATGTTCGTCTCGATGCAGGCTCGTGCGGGCTACGAAGGCAATGACTTTGTGATTGTCCGCCTGCGCCGTCAGCAGATGTTCGGTGCTGCAGTCCTAGTCCTCTCCGCTGTGGCGATGGTCGCACAGCAGTTAGGACACACGATTGTACGGTATAACGAGTGGGTCATCTGTCTGCTCATTGGCGCCGTGATACAGTTATATACGGCGTTCCGCCTGCCCAGCGATGACAGCGAGAATACTAACGGTCATGGAAAGACAGGTGTTGTGAAGTCTGTAGGTCTGCTTTTAGGCTTGACCTTCATCATGTCGGCCTGCTCGGAACATTATTCTGTGACGGGTACAACGACGGTTCACGGCATGGAGGGGAAAATGCTCTATTTGAAGGTTTACGATAATCAGGACCTGAAAAGCATAGATTCCTGCGTGGTCATGCACGGTAAGTTTGCCTTCAATGGGAAGATGGATTCCACGATGATTACCAATTTGTTCCTGGGCAACCAAAGCCTGATGCCCGTTGTCGTAGAGGAGGGGAACATCGTAGTGAAGATTGACGAAATGGCCCAACTCGTTTCGGGAACTCCGCTCAACGACAGTTTGTATAACTTCATCCAGCGAAAGACGCAAATCGACAACCAACTTGCCGAACTGCCTCGCAAAGAGGGACGCATGGTGATGGACGGTATGGAGCACGACGAGGTGATAGCCCGTTTGGCTCTGGAGGCGCAGATGCTGACGGCACGGGGCGACCAGTTGGAGACGAGTTTCATCAAAAGCAACTACAACAATGTACTGGGCTTCGGCCTGTTCATGATATTGACCAGCGAGTATGCCTATCCCGTATTGACTCCACAGATAGAGGAAATCATGGTCGGCGCAACGCCTTATTTCCTCAACCACCCCTATGTGGCGGAATACCTGAAGGTGGCAAACGAGAACATGGAGAAACTACAGCAATAGGACATGGGCGAGAAAGAGAGAATCGAACAACTTCGGGCGGAACTGCATAGGCATAATTATCAATACTATGTATTGAATCAACCCGAAATCAGCGATATGGAGTTCGACCAGTTGATGCACGAACTTCAGGACCTCGAAGCCCGTCACCCCGAACTTTTCGATGCAAACAGTCCCACTCAGCGCGTAGGCAGCGACCTGAATCAGGACTTCAAGCAGGTGGTGCATAAGCGTCCGATGCTTTCGCTTGCCAATACTTATAATAAGGATGAGGTGCGTGAGTTCTACCAAAGGGTAGAGGAGGGTTTGTCGGGACAGCCATTTCAGATATGCTGCGAAATGAAGTTCGACGGTCTGTCCATTTCTTTGCACTATCTTGACGGCCGGCTTCAGTATGCCGTCACTCGAGGCGATGGCGTCCAGGGCGATGATGTCACGGCCAATGTCAAGACGATTCCTTCGATTCCCTTGGTACTTCCCGAGGGCTCTGGCTATCCCCATGAATTTGAGATTCGGGGAGAAGTGCTGATGCCTTGGGAAAGTTTCGAGGCATTAAACCGTGAGCGTGAGGCTGCGGAAGAACCCTTGTTCGCCAATCCGCGCAATGCGGCGAGCGGTACGCTGAAAAGTAAGAACTCGGCCGTCGTTGCACAGCGCAAACTGGATGCATACCTTTATTACCTGCTGGGGGAAGATATCCCCAGCGAAAGTCATTACGACAATCTGCAACTGGCAAAGAAGTGGGGCTTCAAGATTGGCGAGCAGATGAAACTCGTCAACTCCCTGCAGGAAATATATGACTATATTGATTACTGGAACGAGGCACGGAAGGACTTGCCTGTGGCTACTGATGGCATTGTACTGAAGGTAAATTCCATCGCCCAACAGCGAAGTCTGGGTATGACGGCGAAAAGTCCCCGTTGGGCCATTGCATACAAGTTCATGGCCGAGAAGCAGACAACGGTACTTCGGGAGGTTTCCTATCAAGTGGGTCGTACGGGTGCAATCACGCCTGTAGCCAATATGGACCCTGTACACCTTTCGGGAACTATTGTCCGCAGGGCAACGCTGAACAACGAGGATTTCATTAAGAAGTTCGACTTGCATATCGGCGACCATGTGTTTGTGGAGAAGGGTGGCGAGATCATCCCCAAAATAGTGGATGTGGACCTTGATGCAAGGGATGAGAATCTCGGACCTCGTGTGGAGTTCATCACACATTGTCCAGAGTGTGGTACGCCTTTGGTTCGCTATGAAGGAGAGGCTGCTCACTATTGTCCGAACGATACGGCTTGTCCGCCACAGATAAAGGGTAGAATCGAACATTTCATCAGTCGAAAGGCTATGAACATCGATTCGCTCGGCCCCGAGACCATCGCCGAATACTATCGTCGGGGTATTGTTCGCGACATTGCCGACTTGTACGAGATTCGTCGCTACCAGATTAGCGGCGCAAACCGACAGAAAGATAAGAGTGCCACCAAGATATTGCAGGGTATCGCGGAAAGTGTGAATGTGCCGTTCGAACGCGTACTCTATGCGCTGGGCATTCGCTTTGTGGGTGAGATTGCAGCAAAGTCCTTGGCTCGCTATTTTAAGAATATTGATGCCTTGGCAAAGGCTTCCCTCGACGAACTGCTACAGGTGAACGGTATCGGAACTATCATTGCGCAGAGTGTCATTTCGTGGTTCTCCAATCCGCAGAACCAGTGGCTCATCGAGCGCTTACGCTCCTATGGCCTGCAGATGGAACTTTCCGAGGAAGAACTTGCTGCGCATTCTGATACGCTGGCAGGGCAGAGCATCGTCATCAGCGGTGTATTTGCCTACCATAGTCGCGATGAGTACAAAGCGCTCATAGAGCGTCACGGCGGCAAGAATGTCGGTAGCATCTCTGCCAAGACCAGTTTTGTTCTTGCGGGCGAAAATATGGGGCCTGCGAAGTTGGAAAAGGCGACGAAACTTGGCATAAAGGTTATGAATGAAGACGAATTCCTTACATTGATAAAAGAGAAATAGGTATAAGTTATGAGAAATAATAAGTTCAAAGGTTTAGGCATTGCCTTGGTCACACCGTTTAAGACCGATGGAAGCGTGGATTATGAAGCATTGCTTTCGCTTGTCGATTACCAGATAGGCAATGGCGTGGACTTTCTCTGTGTACTGGGCACAACGGCGGAAACGCCCTGCCTGACGAAAGAAGAGAAAATCCGAATAAAGGAAACCATTGTCGAGCATGTAGCAGGTCGTGTTCCCCTGTTGATGGGATGCGGTGGCAACTGTACGGCTGCTGTGGTGGAAGAGATAAAGACAACGGACTGGATGGGTATCGACGGCATATTGAGCGTATGTCCGATGTACAACAAGCCTACGCAGGAAGGACTCTATCAGCATTATGCAGCCATAGCCAAAGCAAGTCCGTTGCCTGTAGTCCTGTATAATGTGCCTGGTAGAACAGGCGTGAACTTGGCTGCGGAAACAACTCTGCGTCTGGCTCGTGACTTTGAGAATATCGTGGCGATAAAGGAGGCAAGCGGTAAGGTAGAGCAGATTGACGAGATACTGGCAAAGAAGCCCGCGGACTTCGATGTCATTTCGGGCGACGACTCGCTGACCCTTCATATCATCGGAAGGGGTGGTGTGGGTATTATCAGCGTAATCGGCAACGCAATACCTGCTTTGTTTGCCCAGATGGTACATTTCGCGATGAACGGGCAGAATTCAGAAGCCAATCGGATAAACGATAGCCTGTCGGAATTGTATAAGTTGATGTTTGTGGATGGAAATCCCGCAGGCGTGAAAGCGGCACTTTGTTCGTTGGGCAAAGCCGAGGACCAACTTCGTTTGCCTTTGGTTCCTGCTTCACAGCCAACGATAGCAAGAATCGACGAAATACTGAAGCAACTTTGAAACAATATAAGTATATCCTGGCAAGCGGTAGTCCCAGAAGGAAAGAACTGTTGAAGGGGCTTGACATCGACTTTGAGGTCCGTTTGCTGCCCGATATCGATGAATCCTACCCAAATGGTCTCTCGGGAGAAGAAATTGCCCGTTGCATCTCACAGAAGAAAGCCGAGGCCTATAGGAATACGCTGGCAGACGACGAGGTGGTTATCACGGCAGATACGATAGTGTATCTTGACGGAATGGTGCTGGGTAAGCCTGCGGACGAGGAAGATGCCGTGAGGATGTTGAAGGCGTTGCGTGGAAAGACCCATCAGGTGATAACGGGCGTGACACTCTTGCGAAAGGACAAACAGCATACCTTTTCGGCGGTAAGTCAGGTGCGCTTCTCCAATCTTTCCGACGATGAAATCGCGTATTATGTAAGCAACTATCATCCGTTGGACAAGGCTGGAGCCTATGGCGTACAGGAATGGATAGGGTATGTTGGCGTGGAGCATATTGAGGGCTCGTACTTCAATGTCATGGGCTTGCCCGTACAAAGACTATATCAGGAACTAAAGCAGTTTGTATCATGAAGCATATATCAAGGTTCGTTATTCTTTTTCTCGGTGTATTTAGTCTTTTCCTTTGCGGATGTGATGATGACGAAGCAATCAGTCGTCCGCCTACTTATCAAGGCTTTAAGTATTCCCCAAGCGTCGTTCATGGCGGTGAAACCGTGAAAATTACGGCCGTCCAACTGACTAAGGGCACTTATCTGAATGGCACAGACTATAATTGGAGCATGACGGTAAAGGTGCTCAATGGTAGTAGCGAAGAGAACGAAACGCTTACCTATTCGAAGCATACGAACTACGACGGGGTGGACAATACTAGTCCCGTATGGGAACTGGAAGTGCCTGAAAATGTTGTTGCAGGCACCTATACATGTACTTTTAAGGCATCCTTTAAGAATTCGGCTGGCGGAGAAAGTTTTTCCAGCAATGGTACAACGGGTGCTGGTTGTACGGGAACTATCCGTTCTTCCTACGACGGCTTGATGTACAGTTCGGCATCGGGTAGTTTCAGTTTGCCTATTCTGGCCAAACAATAATCCGTACTCGCGCGCGTTATTATTAATGTATGGCGCACAAATTTCTTTTTATCTTACTATTGTCTGTACTCTGCTTGGGTGTAGATGTGGATTTGTGTGCCCAGGAGAATGAAGATACGACGCATGTCAAATTGCGTGGGTCGGTAGTCGATGAGAATCAGGAGCCTATCCCTTTTGTTGTTGTGCGTATAGAGGGGCAGGGAATAGCCACAACAGCCAATATCGACGGAAAGTATAACATCTCGTTCCGTTCGGCAGATAGTGTGGTTGTTCACTATCAGATGATAGGTTTTGTGAACCGCAAGCGTGTTCTGAAGAAACCCGTTGGCGAACTGGTGATGAACATCGTCATGAAGAGCAACGACCGCCAGTTGGATGCAGTCGAGGTGGTGGAATCGCGCCGTCAGTTGGGAAGTATGCAAAACCTGAACACTTCCGAACTGAAGCGAATGCCCTCCACGACGGGAAATGCCGTAGAGGAACTTGTGGCCACACAGGCAGGCGTATCTACCCACAATGAACTTTCCAGTCAGTACAATGTGCGTGGCGGTTCGTTCGATGAAAACTGTGTCTATATCAACGGCGTAGAGATTTATCGTCCGTTGCTTATCAGTTCGGGACAGCAAGAAGGCCTTTCTGTTATCAATAGCGATATGGTGGAGAAGGTGGACTTCTCTGCAGGTGGCTTCGAAGCGAAGTATGGCGACAAGATGAGTAGTGTGCTGGACATCACCTATCGTAAGCCCAAAGGCTGGGAAGGGTCGATTCATGGTTCGCTATTGGGCGCAAGCGGATATGCCGGTTATGGCAACAAAAAGTTCTCGTTTAGTAATGGATTGCGCTACAAGACCAATCAATATCTGTTAGGCTCATTGGAAACGAAGGGCGAATACCGTCCTACCTTCCTCGATTATCAGGCTTATCTCTCGTGGCAGCCAACGCGCAACTGGACATTCGATGTCATCGGATATATATCGAGAAACGATTATGAGTTCGTACCGAAGAACCGCTCGACGAAGTTCGGTACGATGGCTTCCGTTCAGCATCTGTATATCTATTTCGACGGAAAGGAGGACGACCTCTTTCGTACTCTGTTCGGTACGGCCAAACTCACACGCCGCATCAACGACCGCTCGAATATTAGTCTTGCCTTCAGTTCTTTCTCGACAAAGGAACGCGAAACCTACGACATACAGGGACAATACTGGTTGAACCAGACAGAGTCGGCAGAACAGTTGGGTGTGGGAACTTATATGGAGCACGAACGCGACTTGCTGACCAGCAATACAAACACCCTGAAACTCGATTACAATGTCCGTCGTCGTGCCCACACGCTTTTGACAGGCGTGGCTTGGAAGCACGAGCGTATCAAGGAAAACTCTCGAGAGTGGGAGAGTCGCGACTCTAGTGGATACAGTATACCCCATACGGGAAACGATTTGATGCTTATCTACAACCTGAAGAGTGTGAACGAGATATCGAGCAACCACTTTGAGATGTATTTGCAAGACACTTGGCGGCATGAATCTTCAATCGGTATCTTGAGTGTCAATTACGGTGCCCGTTTGTCGTATTGGACCTGGAACAACGAATGGTTGTTCTCGCCGCGTGTCTCTATGGGCTATGTGCCTGCCAAAAACGACAACTTTACCTTCCGTCTTGCCACAGGCCTCTACTATCAGCGGCCTTTCTACAAGGAATTGCGCGATACGGTAACTACTGACGGCAATACGGTGGTGCGTTTGAACAAGAATATCAAGTCACAGCGCTCATTCCAATTGCTCGCAGGGATGGAATACAAGTTCCGTGTGGCCAATCGTCCTTTCCGTTTCACGGCAGAGGCATATTACAAGGCGCAGGGGAACATCAATCCCTACAATGTGGATAATGTGAAGGTGGTCTATTATGGCGAGAATATCGCCAAGGGCTATGTGGCCGGTATCGACTTGAAACTCTATGGCGAGTTCGTACCCGGTACGGACAGTTGGATTAGTTTCGGTGTAATGAAGGCGCAGATGGAACTGAACGGGAAGAAAATCCCGCAGCCCACCGACCAGCGCTACAGCATTAATTTCTTCTTCTCCGACTATTTCCCGGGCACTACGCGCTGGAAGATGAATCTCAAGGCTTCGTTTGCCGACGGTTTGCCTTTCGGTCCTCCACACACGGGATTGGAGAAGAATGCGTTCCGTGCCCCTGCCTATAAGCGTATCGATATCGGTATGACTTATCGCGCCCTGAACAATGAAGACCGTCATTTGCGTCACAATGCAGTGAAGAACATCTGGCTCGGCTTGGATTGCTTCAATCTGTTCGGTTTTAATAATGTCAGCGGTTACTATTGGGTTACCGATGTGCAGGGCACCCAATATGCTGTGCCCAATTACCTTACGGGTCGTCAGATAAACGGACGGGTATTGATCGAGTTCTAAATAAATACGAAATACGGACGATGAACTGCGAAAATTAAGCATTAGAGATTGCTGATTGCAGAATATTTCGTACCTTTATCCTGTCAAATCAATAAACCATTAAACTATTAAACTCTTATTACTATGAAAATTTCAAAGATTGAACATCTGGGCATTGCCGTGCAGAGTATTGATGCTGTATTGCCTTACTTTCGTGATGTACTTGGTCTCGAGGTCTATAAGACCGAGGTTGTTGAAGACCAGAAGGTGAAGACCGCTTTCATGCAGGTCGGCGAAGTAAAGATTGAACTGCTGGAGCCCACAAGTCCCGAAAGCACCGTTCAGAAGTTCCTCGACAATGGCGGTCGTGGCGTTCATCATGTAGCCTTCAAGGTAGAGGATGGTTTGAGCGAGGCGCTTGCTATGTGCGACGCTCAGGGTATCCGCCTGATTGACAAGGCACCACGCAAGGGCGCAGACAACCTGAATATTGCCTTCCTGCATCCGAAATCTACGGTTGGCATTCTTACTGAACTTTGCGAGGCATAAGCCCCAGTGCGTAAGAAAGAATTATACGACAGGGTTATAGCCTACTTTCAGCAGGCTATGCCCGAAGCACGGACGGAGTTGCATTATGCATCTCCGTTCCAGTTATTGGTGGCAGTCATCTTGAGTGCCCAATGTACGGACAAGCGAGTGAACATGGTTACGCCCCGATTGTTTGCCGATTACCCTACGGCAGAGGCTATGGCGTTGGCTTCCGAAGAAGTCATCTTCGACTATGTTCGCAGCGTGTCCTATCCCAACAGCAAGGCACGCCATCTTGTGGAAATGGCAAGGATGTTAATGTTTGATTACCAGGGAGTAGTGCCGAGTACGCTGGAGGAATTGATTAAGTTGCCAGGCGTAGGTCGGAAGACGGCAAATGTTGTGCAAAGCGTGGTGTTCCAGAAGTCTGCGATGGCAGTCGATACGCATGTCTTTCGCGTGTCCCATCGTATCGGTCTTGTATCAAAACAACACACCACACCTTATGCCGTCGAGCGCGAACTTGTGCGCAATATTCCAGCCGAACTTATCCCGTTGGCTCACCATTGGCTCATCCTTCATGGTCGTTATGTTTGTGTGGCTCGTAAGCCCAAGTGCGAACAATGTGGTTTGTTGGGCATCTGCCGTCGTATTGGCGTGTCGCTGGTGACTTAGCGGCATGCCCTTGGTGACTTAGCGGCGTGCCCTTGGTGACTTAGCGGCGTGCCCCTGTGGTGTGTGCGGCCTGCCGCTCAGGCGCGTGCGGCGAGCCGAACAGGTGCGTGCAGAGTTCCGCTGAGATGCGTGCCGTAACGCCCCTGTTAAAAATGAGGCGAAACATTTTGATTTTCGTTTAATTGTTCTTACATTTGTGAGGTAGAATCTTATAAATCCCAAAATATTATGAAACGCATTCTCCTTTCACTCGCGTTGCTGACCATAGTGGCAGTAGGCGCACAGGCACAAGGTGCAGGACTGAGTCAAGGACAGGCTTATGTGGCCCCCACAACCACACCTGCGAAAGCGAAGAAGACTTGTCCTGACTGCGGCATCACGAAGGGCAACATCACCTATCCGTGGCAGCACCACACGTGGTGTCCCTACTATAGGGCGCAGGGCGGCGGCTCTTCGTCAAAGAAGTCCAGCAACTATGGTACCTACACGACGGCCTCTGCCGCCACTATGGCCATCGGCTCGCTGTTGTCGGGGCTGATATCTCGCCCTAAGACGCAGACTAAGGCGGCAACACCCACAAGTCCGAAAATAGATGTGGCGGAAGCAAGAGCGGATAGAAAAAGGAAGGAAGTCTATTGGGAGAGAGTAAATCGATGCAGCACATCCCGAGAATATGGTGATTACAAGATAGTGGTTGTTGAGAATAAAAATTCTGATTTACATTTACATTATAATTCCCTTTGCCTGTATAATCAGGCGACAGGACATTACTTGATTGCTCCCATTGATGGTAAATTGTTAAAAAAAGGCAAACTGCCCTTGGGAACCTTTTATTACGGCGAAGGAACAGGTCTTTATAGCTCTGGTAGCAATATGTATTTCCTCAATTCTTCTCTGCTGGGCAATTCCCCTGAGTTGGATGGGTTGTTGGTTTGTGAGAGAGGTGAAGTAGCCATCACTATGGCAAAGGGCAAAACACGATTATGGGGCGGCACCTATGCCGTCTATCGCTTGTCGGGCGATTCGATAATTCCCATTCTCTATCAAGGGCCGGTACTCATTGAAAAATCAAAAGAAGATGCGGAGAAACTGATGAAAGCCAATGCCGGTTATGCCCAATTCTATCATGAGTCGGACAATGTCCCCTATCACTATTGCGAATTTCGACCTTTCGGTTCGCTCCCATACTTCCTTGGCGAGCAACCAGGCAAGAGCAACTATAATCACTATGCCCTTTTTGACCAAGAGGGAAAGGTGGTGCTAACAAATAGTGGCGTAAAAATTCAGCAATGTGGCAGCGTCATTTATGCAGGTACGGGTAAAGTGTTTGATTTGTCGATGAATCCCGTCTTTGGCGAGTATAAACATCATTTCCAACCTATGCAGATGGCTGATGTTGGTTGGTATTTTCCAGTAGCTAAGGAAGAGTATAAGAAATGGGGACTGATTAACGAACGCGGTGAAGTCATCATTCCTTGTATTTACTCGTCAGACACAGACATAAAGAATCTCTTTAAGGAACTGACGGAGGTTTCCTACACCAGGTTCTACAAGGATGAGGCGGCGAAGTATATCGACAAGAAGGGGGAGTTTGAGAAGACAGAACACTTCGAAGCGCGCATGAAGGACAAGCAGATGCAGGCGGAATACCTACAGAAGGTGATGTCGGGTGCCGAGGAACGCTACCTCAATAAAATGCGGAAGGAGAAGAACTACACGCTGAGGATAGGCAACTATGATGCCGACCGCGAGCAGTTCCCCATATATGTCACTCCTGCCCCTTGGAACAGTTTCTCGCTTCCTGTCCCCTTTGCTGAAGCAGAGGCTTTCAAAACTGCCTTTGACGACATCAAGGCAGAGGCGCTGAAGACCGCCCAATACGGCATTCGCTACGATGCTCCATCAATCGAAGCCATCACCTTTACGACCAGCGACGGGAAAACCTATCGCTACGAGAACTAATAATTGGTGATAGATGAGGGATTATTGAAGATTATTTTGTATTTTTGCGCAGCAAAACAAAACGGAAAAGGAAACAATAACGATAACCAACTAAAACGAAAGAATTATGACGATTAAGGATTACAATTTTGCCGGTAAGAAGGCAATCGTGCGCGTTGACTTCAATGTGCCCTTGAACGAGAACGGACAGATTACGGACGATACCCGTATTCGTGGTGCCCTGCCTACGCTGAAGTACATTCTGCAGAACGGCGGTGCGCTTATCATTATGTCTCACATGGGTAAGCCCAAGGGTAAGGTGAACCCCAACCTCTCACTGGGTCAGATTAAGGATGCCGTTTCGGCTGCTTTGGGTGCACCCGTTCAGTTTGCTCCCGACTGCGCCAAGGCACAGGAGGCTGCTGCTGCACTGAAGCCCGGTCAGGTGCTGTTGTTGGAGAACCTGCGCTACTATCCCGAGGAGGAAGGTAAGCCCGTAGGTATTGAAAAGACCGACCCTGCTTACGACGAGGCAAAGAAGGCTATGAAGGAAAGCCAGAAGGCATTTGCCAAGACTTTGGCTTCGTATGCTGACTGCTATGTGATGGATGCCTTCGGTACGGCTCACCGCAAGCATGCCTCTACGGCTGTGATTGCCGACTATTTCGATGCCGACAACAAGATGCTCGGTTTCCTGATGGAGAAGGAAGTGCAGGCTGTGGACAATGTGCTGTCGAACATCAAGCGCCCCTTCGTGGCTATCATGGGTGGTTCGAAGGTATCAAGCAAGATTGGTATCATCGAGAACCTGCTGGGCAAGGTGGACAAACTCATCCTTTGCGGTGGTATGACCTATACCTTTGCCAAGGCTCATGGTGGTGAGATTGGTAACTCTATCGTAGAACTCGACAAACTGGATGTGGCTCTTGGCGTAGAGGAAATGGCCAAGAAGAACGGCGTAGAGTTGGTACTGGGTAGCGACAGTGTATGCTGCACGGGTTACGACTTCTCTACATTCTCCGTGAAGCCAGGTGCCGAGATTAAGGTGTTCCCCTCAAACGCTATCGAAGACGGTTGGGACGGCCTCGATGCAGGTCCTGAGAGCCGCAAGAAGTTCGCTGATGCCATCGCTGGTGCAAAGACCATCCTTTGGAACGGTCCTGCTGGCTGCTTCGAGTGTGATGACTTCACTGCTGGTAGTCGTGCCGTAGGTGAGGCTGTTGCAAAGGCTACGGCTGAAGGCGCATTCTCACTGATTGGTGGTGGCGATAGTGTTGCCTGTGTACACAAGTTTGGTTTGGAGGACAAGGTGTCCTACATCTCGACGGGTGGTGGTGCACTGCTTGAGGCTATCGAGGGCAAGGTGCTCCCCGGTGTAGCAGCAATCAAGGGATAATATATCCCCCAAGATAAATCTTTTAAGGTAAGAAGTAAAAGGTAGAGGCCATGAAACATAGTGTGTTTTTACTTTTTACTTTTTACCTTTTATTAATTTCCTGCCAGAATAAGCAAGAGTCTGCATCGCCTGAGGACTTGGCGCAACGGGATTCGTTAGCACTCCATGTGGCTGTGGTGCCCGTGATGGATTGCCTGCCTGTCTATTATGCCGAGCGGAGAGGGTTGTTTAGACGGGAGGGGCTTGATGTACGCCTGACCGAATACCTCTCGCTGATGGATTGTGATACGGCATTGCAACAGGGGCGTGTGGAACTGGCTTATGCCGACTTGGCACGCCTGCTGGAGTTGCAGGGCGATAGCGTTCCCTATCGTGTCGTGATGGGACTGAACGGAGAGATTCGTTTAGTGACGGCAAAGAGTAAGCGCATCCGTACCCTGAAACATCTAAAGGAACGCATGATAGCCCTCGACCGCCATTCGGCTGCTGACTATTGGAGCGACGAACTGATGAAACAGGCGGGGTTAGAACAAAGTGCCGTCTATCGTCCGCAAATCAATGATGTACAGTTGCGTACCACGATGCTCGAGGAGCAACTGGTGGATGCGGCATTGCTGCCACAGCCTTATGCCCAGCGTGCTGAACTGTCGGGAAACAAAGGTATTGCTTCGCAACGGAAGACACAAGGCGCATTTGCCTGTATTGCTTCGCAACGGCAAAACCTCTCGGACAGTTTGAGGAGCACGCAAATACGGATGTTCATCAAGGCGTACAACGAGGCCGTGAAGGAACTGAACGGACAGCCGAAAGCAAAGGTAATAAGGCAATTTTTCGTGGAGCATTGTGCGATTCCCGCATCGATGGCCGATTCGCTGACGGTTCCGCAGTTTACCCAAGCCGCATTACCAAAGGCAGACCTTGCCGATATAGCCCTTGCCTGGTTACAGGAGAGGGAACGGCGTGTGCCGCAGATTGTGCGTGACTCGTTGTTTGCCCGCGGATTCATTCACCCATAGAAACAAGCGTATGTTGGACAAACAGACCTTTCAGCAACTGACGGAAGGTGCCGAGGCCGACCTCGTCAACGGCTACCTATATGGTGCCTTGACTATGCTGTCGAACATACACGATTCTCTACAATTACCCGCCCTTGCCGAAGAGGTAAACGGCATGAAGGCAGATTACGACCGTCTGCTTCATTATATGGAGGAGGGGACAGAAGACCATTCGCGTGAGGAACAATATCGTCAGTTGATAGAACGGGCATATCGTACCTTGCAAGACACACGGCGTGCTTATCGCCTCTCGTCGCAACGCGATGTCTATACGACGGCAGCCAGTTTGTACGACGGCGTGTGGCAGGTAGCCTTGAAGGGAAATATGGAACGATTGTCCGTGAAGTCCAATGCGGAGGCCGAGGACGAACTGTTCGAGATAATCTGGACTTCACCACAAATCAATGCTACGCAGGAAGAAGAACTCCGCCGTTTCCTGGCTGAAACGGAGAATACCTTGTTGCGGTCGTATCTGTTGAGTGCGCTGACGCTGGCGCAGTTGCATTACTTTGATGCGGCCAAAACGCGATTGCTCTTGGAGTATTGCCTGACGGATGTTGATAATGACAGAGCGCGTGCCGTTATTGGCATGGCTATCGTGTGTCATCTGCACGGTAATGTGCTTTCGCTCTTTCCCCAACTGCGTGCCGCTCTACTGAAACTGACGGAATCAAAGCGCTTCATAGAGGAACTGGTGCTGGTACAACACCAGTTTATGCTTTATCAGGTGTCGAAGCGCTTGCAGGCAAAGCTGGAACACGACATACTGCCGACATTGATAAAGGCAACGCAACAGCGGGCCAAACTGGGTTTCGACGAGGCAGAAATAGATTTGAATGACCCTGACTCGGGTCTTAACCTGAGCAAGTCGGCACGAAAGAAGATTGCGGACAGTATGAAGGAGATGGTAAAGATGTCAGAGGAGGGCATGGATGTCAATCTTCATACCTTTATGGGATTGAAGGGCTTCCCGTTCTTTAAACGACCTCCTCATTGGTTACTTCCCTTTGATGCGACCCGTCCTGGTGTGGAGCAAGTGCCGTTCATCAATGCGTTGAGGCTTTGTGATTCCGATAAATATTCTCTGTCTTTCTTGGCTGCAAACATCCCCGCGGAGCAGCGCAAACAGATGCAGAATATGTTTGAGAATCGTACTGAAGGTTTGGAGGCAAAGGGAGATTTACATGTGTATCAAAATACAATACAATGTCTGTACCGATGCCTGAAATGTTCGCCATGGCACTCACTTTGGCCAGATGTATTCTCTGCACAGATGCAACTTATCCATAATTCTGTGTTCGGCGATGCTTTGCGTAAATCGTCCGCATACCTTCACCCCATAGGTGTGGCCTATCTGCGACACGGACAGTTCGAACAGGCAGAACGGCATCTGCGCCTGTATTCAGAACTTACGGGCTCTACTTGTGAACTGCTTTGTCAGTTGGGCTTCTGTGAACAACAGTTGAAACAGTACCAGAAAGCGATAAACCATTTCCTGCAAGCCCAATTGCTGGAAGAAGAGAATCCGCGTATACTCTTTCATCTGCAGTTCTGTTATGCCCAGTTGGGACAGCATGACAAGCAGTTGCAATATCTCTTGCAAATGGAAAAACTCACGCCCGACGATGTGAGGGTGTCAACCGAAACAGGACTTTGTTTGATGCAGTTGGAGCGTTGGCGTGAAGCACAGAAACGATTCTATCAGATGGAGTTTAAGGGACAGCGCGTGTTACCCTCGTTGCGTGCGATAGCGTGGTGTGCCTTGCGGATGAAGGACTACAATACAGCAAAACGCTATTATACCCGCATATTGCTAGAAGAAACCGTCAGTGCCAAGTGGGAGGACTACCTGAATGCTGCCCATGTGGAATGGTTGCAGGGAAATGTCGTCGAGGCCGTCCGTCTGTATCGTGAGTATGGCCATCGGTTTGTCATTGCTAATCCCGAGGCAAAGGATGCACTCATGCCGTTTAATCAGGATGCTCCGATTCTGCAGGAGCATGGTAAGAGCATAAATGAAATAAGTCTCATGCACGATTTGATTGCACGAGACTTATAAAACACGGATAATAAAGTCGGTCGCTTATTTGATATTGGGCTGTTCCAGACCGTAGCCTTTTTTCTTGTCGAGCACTTTCAACAACAATCCCAACAATAGGGCTGCTACCCCCAGACTGGCTAACATCACCAGAGGAGTGGTGTAGTTATACTGCGTGGGGTCGGTTATGCCGGGATTCGTGTTGTCGAGAATCTTGCCAATCAGCATGGGGAAAAGCCACAATCCGATATTCTGAATCCAGAAGATAAGTGCATAGGCAGAACCGATAACCTTAGCATCTACCAATTTGGGCACGCTGGGCCATAATGAGGCGGGTACCAACGAGAAAGAGGCTCCCAGCACAAGGATGGTAATATAGGCAATCGCTACACCACCAACGGCACTTCCCTTGGCAAGGGGCAGTATGAAAGCAAATGTCAGGTGGCAGGCAATCAGCAACAACGAACCTAATACAAGCATCGAAGCAGCCTTACCCTTGTGGTCAACATAACTGCCCAGAATCGGTGTGATAAGTACGGCCAGCAAGGGGAATACGGCAAAGATGGCTTCGGCACTCTGACGCATATAGCCCATGTAACAGTAAATACCTAATGATGCCACAGAGAGGGCAAGCAGACCATACTGCATGGATTTCTTCTTCTGGAAGTTGCTGGCAAAGCCTGCGGCAGCAACGATAAGCATGATGACATACTGCACGATGGTCACACTACTGCTTGCCCAGAACGAATCGGCATTGGGTTCTACCAGAGACAGATTGCACTGGAGCATATTGACGGCATACTTCTGGAAGGGGAATATAGCACTGTAATAGAGTACACAAAGGAGCGCTACTAACCAGAAACCAGAGTCGGTGAGTATCTTGCCCAAGTCGCTGACCTTGAACGGGTCGTCTTTTTCTTCGGCTTCGCCCGTCTGACTGTCAAGTTTCTTGTCCATGAAGAAATAAACAATAGTCATAATCAGGGCAATGCAAAGCAGTACGACGCCAAAGGCAACCGAACGGCTGACATCTACTTGTCCACCTAACTTGGCAAAGAAGGGCGAGAAGATCATACAGGTGGCTACGCCTAAACGGGCAAGGGCCATCTCGCTTCCCATTGCCAAAGCCATCTCACGACCTTTGAACCATTTTACAATACCACGACTAACCGTGATACCAGCCATCTCCACACCGCAGCCAAATATCATGAAACCTACGGCTGCAAACTTGGCGCTGGCGGGCATTCCCTCGTAGAAGGGACTTACACCCAATTCATCGAAAAGGGGGATGTAGTTGAGATGATTGGTGAACCATACATCCAGTCCGCTACCGATAAAGGCATCGCTTACGGCATACCATTTAATAATGGCACCCACCAGCATGACTGCTCCGGAAAGCAATGCCGTGAAGCGTACGCCCATTTTGTCGAGGATGATACCGGCAAAGATGAGGAAGAATACAAAGACATTGAGGAATACCTCGGAGCCTTGCATGGTACCGAAAGCGGTAGAATCCCATCCACGATATTCCTGCATCAAGTCCTTGATGGGCGAAAGGATGTCCATGAATATATAACTGCAGAACATGGCCAATGCCAGTAGCAGCAATGCCGACCAACGCATGGCGGCAGAGTCACGAAGGGTTTTGATTTGTTCGGTCATAATTATGATTTAATTCTTAATACTTCTTTCTTAATTATTTAAGCCACTTGGCAAGCCAGTCGAAATAGGTGCGCTGCCAGAGGATGCCGTTTTGGGGCTTCAATACCCAGTGGTTCTCGTCGGGGAAGATTAGCAACTCTGCCTCGATGCCCCGCATACGGGCAGCATTGAATGCTGACATTCCTTGTGTGGCATTGATGCGATAGTCCTTCTCTCCGTGAATACAGAGGATGGGCGTGTCCCACTTATCAACAAAGCGATGAGGCGAGTTCTCGTAGGTCTTACGGGCATTAGCCGTCATATCCTTATTCCAGTAGGCGTCGTCATACTCCCAGTTGCTGAACCAGTTTTCTTCTGTTTCGGTGTACATCGCTTCGAGGTTGAAAGCACCATCGTGGGCAATGAAGCATTTGAAGCGCTTGTCGTGATGGCCTGCCAGATAATAAACGGAGAAACCACCGAAGGAAGCCCCGACGGCTCCCAGGCGGTCCTTATCCACATAGGGAAGATTCTCGGCAGCGTCGTCGATGGCTGCTAGATAGTCCTGCATGCACTGACCTGTCCAATCCCCCGAGATTTGTTCTTGCCAAGCCAAACCGAATCCAGGTAACCCGTGACGGTTGGGAGCAATGATGACATAACCCTGCGAAGCCATAATCATAAAGTTCCAACGGTACGACCAGAACTGACTCACGGGGCTTTGTGGGCCTCCCTCGCAGAAAAGCAGCGTGGGGTACTTCTTGTTGGGGTCGAAGTGAGGAGGCTTGACAATCCAGTAGTGCATGTCCTCGCCCGTAGTGGTCTTTATCCAACGGGTTTCCGATGAACCTGCTGCAATCTGGGATAGGATGTGGTCGTTTTCGTGGGTGACCTGTGTAAGGGACTCTATGGTATCTTTGACTTTTCTAATTGAGGCAAGATAGAGGTCGGCAGGATGCATATAATCGTGACGCTCGAGCAAGATGTGCTCATATATATATGAATCATCTGAATATGTGTCATGAACAGTAACAAGTTGCAGACTTCCAAAGTCGGCTTGGTAGTCGGAGAGTTGCTTAATTTCGCCTTGAAGGTTGGTGCGATAAAGGTTCTCCGTAGCGTGCCAAACGCCCAAGAAATAAAGAGTTTTGCTGTCCGATGCCCAGATGAAGTCATCTACATTCGAGTCGAAAGATTCCGTAACATAGTTTTTGGTATTCTCTTTCAGGTCGTAGATACACAGACGCTGGCGGTCAGCCTCATAGCCATCGCGCTCCATCGACAACCAAGCCACATAACGGCCATCGGGTGAGAACTTGGGATTCAGGTCGTAGCCGACATTAAGGTCTTCCTCCATTTGGTTTATAGCCTGGGTCTTGAGCGTCTTGGTCGGATCAACCTTTGGCAGGTCAACTCCCTCTTTACAGAGGTTGCGGTTCTTGTCAACGGTGCCGTCTTCGGCCTCCAAATCATAGAGGTAGATATCACTATCCGTGGAAATGCTCATTTCCAATCCTGTTTTGGTGCGACAGGTATAGGCAATCTGCTTCGAGTCGGGACTCCATGCCAGTTGTTCTATACCACCAAAAGGCTCCATCGGACATTCGTAGGGCATACCTTCGAGCATATCGAACTCCTCGCCCGTTTCCAAATCGAGTATGAAGGGGTGGGGAATTGACTCCACATAATGATCCCAATGGCGATACATGAGGTCCGTAATCCGTCGGCCAGTGGCTTTGGGTAAGTCGCTGGGGTTCTCCTTGATAATCTCGTGGAAGGGTACTTGCTTGATGAGGATAACTTTCTTTTGGTCGGGAGAAAATAGGAAGCCTTCGACATTGCCGTCGGTCTTGGTCAGTTGCTTGCGAGCTTTACCGTTAGTACGCATGGTCCATACCTCACCTTCCGAGGCAAAGGCCAATTTGTTGTCGGAGAGCCAAACGGGATCACTTCCTAATCCCAGTAAAGTGGGCGTTGCCGATTCCTTTAGGAGGCTTTGGGTATAGATGACCGTATTGCTGCGGTTTTCCTCTACGCTGTAATAACTGACCTGATAAGCCACCTTCTCGCCGTTGGGCGATACTGCATAACTGCCGATACGCCCCATGGCCCAAAGGGCTTCGGGTGTCATGACATCGCTTTCGAGTTGTATGTCATTACGAAGTAATATCTTGTCTTCTTGCTTGTTACACGAAGCCATAAGTAATGATATTGCCGAAAGGATTAGTGTTATTCGCTTCATGGTATTCTTCGTTCTTTACTTTCTCGTTTTTCTTTGTTCCTCTGCCATCTTTTGCATGGCCTCCAGTCGTGCGGCAAATCCTCCTAACTTCTTGGGGTCGTTGGCATGCTTGGCCTTGTACTCATCCAATTGCTGACGCAGTTTGTTGTCGTCGGTAAAGCGGCGCAATGCCCACATGATAAGGATGGTGGTCAGACCCGACAAGAAGTAATAGTAGGAAAGCCCCGACGAATAGTCGTTGAACATAAAGAAGAAGAACACAGGCATGAGGTACATCATCCAGCGCATCATCTTCATTTGCTGTTGTTGCTGGTCGCTCATCATGGCGTTAGCCTGTTGCTGACGCATCGAAATCCATGTGTTGCCGATATTCGTTAGCGAGAACAGGAGGCAGAAGATACTGATGTGGTTGCCGATGAGCCAGAGGTCCTTACCCCAGCGAATCACATCGTCGTATGCCGAGAGGTCGTTTGCCCAGAGGAAACTCTGTCCGCGCAGTTCGATGGCATTGGGAATGAAATTGAACAAGGCAACCCAGATGGGCATCTGGATAAGCATGGGCAAGCAGCCGCCCATAGGACTTACGCCGTACTGCGAATAGAGTTGCATCATCTCCTGCTGTTTTTTCAGCGCATCCTCCTGCTTGGGGTATTTATCATTCAGTTTGTCCATCTCGGGCTTCAATACACGCATGCGTGCACTGGCCAGATAACTCTTCTTGGTGGCAGGATAGACGAGCGCCTTCACGATAAGTGTTAGCAACAGCAATACGATACCCATGTTCAGACCGAAGCCCGTGAGCCAGTCGAAGAGGTAGAGGATGAAGAAACGGTTAATCCACTTTACAATAGGCCAACCGAAATATACCAAATTCTGCAATTCTAGGTCCTTGTCGGAGAGCGACAGTTTGTTGGTGGCCTTCAGTGTATGGAAGTCGTTGGGGCCAAGATAGAACTGCAACTGCGTGGGTTGCTTGCCCGTGGGGTCGAACATTGTCTGCATCTGTGCACTGTACTGCTTCAAGTAGCCGCTGTTCTTATCCTCAGGTGTACTGGTGAGCGTTACATTGCGGAAATCCTGATGTGCAATGATGATGGCAGAGAAGAACTGGTCCTTGAAGTCAATCCAGTCGAGTGTCTTGTCCAACTCCTTTGTCACATCCTTCATCTCGTTCAGTTTCTTGGTACCCTCGTCTTTTATCTTGTAGGTCAGGGCAGAGTAGCGGTTCTCAAAGGTGGCTCCCTTTTCCTGCTGCTGTGCGCGGTTGCTCCAACTGAGGTCCATTGTATTCATCGATGGGGCAAACAGATTTTGCAAGCCTTCGTTCTCGATGATGAAGTCCAGCATATAACTGTCGGGACGCAGGGCATATTTGAACGACAATGTACCACCATTGGCCGTTGTTGCCTGTAGTGTTACGTTACTATCGGTCTGTTCCGTTGCATTGAAATACAGGTCGTCGCTGATGATATTCTCGTTCTTTGCTGCGAGTGCCAATGTCAAGTGCCCGTCCTCGGGGGAGAGTAGTGTGACATCCTTACCTTGCTGGTTTTTGTAGTTCTTCAGCGTAGCCTTTTCTACGGTGCCGCCCTTCGTGTTCAGGGTGATGGCAACCAGTTCGTTCTGCAGGGTGATTTCCTTGCCTTCGCCACTCATATTGTTAAAGAAAGCCATCGAGGAATCAACCTCTGCCGTATCAACGGCGGCTTGTGCTTCGACTTCAGCGGCTTTCTCCATAGCCTTTGCCATTTCCACCTGTGCGATGGAATCCTGTCGTGCGGCTTCTATCAGTTCTGCCTCACTGGGCCTGTTCCACCAACTAAATCCAATCAGCACAAGTGCTATCAATGCAAATCCCGTAATTGTGTTCTTATCCATATTTTTTTTTATTTTTATACCTTAATTTTTATAGTGCGGACAAAGATAGTGAAAAACGGGCAAAACACAAAGTTTTGGGGCGGCGAAATATTATCATCGTTGATTATATTATTATTTAATAATGTGTGGACATATTTTGATGTTTCGATTTGCTTATGCGCTCGATTTTCACTATTTTTGTGCGAGTTTTTAAGATAATATAGAAATATATGAAATACGGTTTCGATAACGAAAAATACATACGCATCCAGAGTGAGCACATCAAGGAACGCATTGCCAAGTTCAAGGGTAAGTTGTATCTGGAGATGGGTGGCAAACTCTTCGACGACCATCATGCCAGTCGTGTGCTTCCTGGTTTTCAGCCCGACAGTAAACTGCGAATGCTGAAACAATTGGCAGGGGATGCGGAGATACTGATAGTCATCAGTGCACTGGATATTGAGAAGAACAAGGTCCGTCAGGACTTGGGTTTGACCTACGACGAGGATGTGTTGCGTTTGCGCACAGAGTTCCAGAATCGTGGGTTTACGGTAAGTAGTGTGGTGGTAACCCATTACAACGGACAGAAGTCGGCAGACCTTTATCGTCAGCGACTGGAGCACATGGGTATCAAGGTATATTACCATTACACGATAGAGGGCTATCCCAATAATGTAGCCTTGATTGACTCGGACGAGGGCTTCGGTAAGGACGACTATGTGGAGACAACCCATCCGCTGGTTATCGTGACGGCTCCAGGCCCTGGTAGCGGTAAGATGGCTGTGTGTCTGAGCCAGTTGTATAATGAACACAAACGGGGCATTGAGGCTGGATATGCCAAGTTTGAGACCTTCCCCGTATGGAGCCTTCCACTGAAGCATCCCGTCAATGTGGCTTACGAGGCTGCTACGGCCGACCTGAATGATGTAAATATGATTGATCCCTTCCACATGGAGGCATACGGAGAAGTGGCCATCAACTACAATCGCGATGTGGAGATCTTCCCCGTGCTGAACGCCATATTTGAAGGTATCTATGGACATTGCCCCTACAAGTCGCCTACGGATATGGGCGTGAATATGGTGGGTTTCTGCATTTCGGACGATGAAATATGCAGCGAGGCATCGAAGCAGGAAATCATACGCCGCTATTATACTGCCTTGAACAAATTGGCCGGTGGTGCCATGAACGAGGGCGAAGTGAGCAAAATATCGTTGCTGTTGCAACAACTGAAGATAACAACCGATTACCGCCGTTGTACGGTGGCTGCAAAGGCCCGTAGGGAAGAGAATGATGTGCCCTGTAGTGCCATTGAACTGGAAGACGGGCATATCATTACGGCATCGAGTAGCCCGTTGTTGGGCACTTGTGCTTCTCTGTTGCTTAATGCTACCAAACATCTGGCAGGTATCGACCACGAACTGAAACTGATACCGCAGGCGCTGATTGAGCCGATACAGAAAACCAAGACGGAATATTTGGGTGGTAAGAATCCCCGATTGCATACCGACGAGGTATTAGTGGCATTGAGCGTGCTGTCGCAGCATGATGCCAACTGTCGTCGTGCTTTGGCCATGTTGCCCGAATTGCGCGGTTGCCAGGCTCATTCTACGGTAATGTTGAGCGAGGTAGACAGAAAGATATTCAAGAAATTGGGTATTGACCTGACTTGCGACCCGATACTGAAAGACTAAATTAAAATACAATATGTATATGAGGAACTATTTGATGCTTGCAGCATGGTTGGTCATCAGCCCATGCTATGCACAGACACCCGCTGAGGGAAGTGTTTTAAGTAAGTACGAACAGGCATTGGACGAACTGGTGCAGTCGCGTGACGAAGCCGTTGGTCAGGCAGAGAAGACTGCCGAAAGCATCACGCTGAATCCCTACTATTTCCGTGTGATGGCTCCCGGAACTTATTACAGCCGTCCGTTGCATCAGGTGATGGGTATCGAAGGGATTTCGGCCAATACTCCTTCGGCAGTGGAGGCTTCCGACCTTGCCTTGGCACAACTTTATGTCAGCAATCCCGGTTTGGTTGACCGTGCTGAAACGGTATTCAAGGAAACGCCTGCCCTTCGCGAGGAGATTAAGGCTCCCGAGGTGGTGGTAGAGTCTAAACTGGCAGAAAGTGCCGTTGATGTGGATCTGGAAGCAGATGTTCCCGATACGATTGCTCCCGTTGCCAAGAAGCCTAACTTCTGGAAGTTTAAGGGTAGTGCTTCGCTGCAGTTCACCCAGTCGTATTTCTCCGACAACTGGTATCAGGGTGGTGAAAACAACTATGCTGGTATCGGTATGCTGACATTGGAGGCCAACTACGACAATCAGCAAAAGGTGCAGTGGGACAATAAACTGGAGGCTCAATTAGGTTTCCAGACTGCATCGAGCGATACCAAACATAAGGTGCGTGTGACGAGCAACTTGCTTCGTCTGACTTCAAAACTGGGTTATAAGGCAGCCAAGAACTGGTTCTATACGGGACAGTTGATGACCTACACCCAGTTGGCTCCCTATTACGAAAAGAATACGGACACTTGGAAGGCTCGTTTCGGTACACCTTGGTACCTGACGCTTTCTGTCGGTATGGATTATAAGTACAAGAGCAAGAACGGCAAGGTGGAACTCTCTGTTTATCTGTCTCCCGTGGCTTACTACATGACCTATGTGGAAAGACTGAATGCCATATTGGATGACGGCACATTCAAGTACCGTTATTATGGCGATATGTATGGTGTGAAGAAGGAGAATAATGGTATCTACAGACCCCATTCATTCCACAAGTTCGGTCCTAACTTCACGGTGAACTCGAAGATTCAAATCGTGAAGAATGTCACTTGGACGAGCCGCCTCTACTGGTTCTCTAACTTCCACATGACACTGGTGGAATGGGAGAATACGCTCGACTTTACCATCAACAAGTACCTCTCTGCCAAGTTCTATGCTTATCCTCGCTTTGACGATAGCAGTATTGAGTACAAGAACAAGCACAACAATCGTGGTAAGTACCTGATGTTTAAGGAGTGGCTGAGCCTTGGCTTGAGTTATAATTTCTAAGACTATACGAAACACATGAAATAGGGGTCGTGAATGTTCACGGCCCCTATTGTTTTTTATTCGGTTTGTGGTATAGGTCAGTCCAATGAGCGGTTGATGCTGTCGATGTATTCCAGCAACTCCTCTTTACCCATGCGGGTTTCGGAACTGGTGATGAAGTGGGGTGGCAGTTCTTCCCATTCTTTCTTCAGGGTGCGCAGGAATTCAGCCACATTCTCCTGTGTGCGTGTGCGGCTTTGCTTGTCGGCTTTGGTGAATACGATACTGAAGGGAATGCCGTTCTCGCCCAACCACTGGATGAACTCAAGGTCAATGCGTTGGGGCGTGTGACGGCTGTCGATAAGCACAAAGAGATTGACCATCTGTTCGCGTCCGAGTATGTAGCCGCGAATCATTTCCGTCAGTTTCTCCTGTTCCTTCTTGCTGCGTTTGGCATATCCGTAGCCGGGAAGGTCCACAATGTACCAACTATCGTTGATTTTGAAGTGGTTTATCAGTATGGTCTTGCCAGGCATAGCCGATGTCTTGGCCAATCCCTTTCGGTTGGTCAGCATGTTGATAAGGCTCGATTTTCCCACATTACTCCGCCCGATAAAAGCATATTCTGCCTCGCTTGTTTGTGGGCATTTCTGTACCGTGGGACTGCTTATCACATATTCGGCTTTACTGATATTCATCGTCTCAAAGGTTTCCTTGACTGGTGCAAAGTTACGAAAAATTCGTCATCTACGGCTCATTATTCATAATTTAGTTGTATCTTTGCAAGGTATTACATACATATCTATAAATAGTTTATATGGGAAAGATTGTAACACTCGGAGAGATTATGCTCCGACTGAGTCCGCAGGGACAAGACCGATTCATACAGAGTGAGGCATTCCGCATCATTCCTGGTGGTGGAGAGGCCAATGTGGCTATTTCGCTGAGTAACTATGGACACGAGGCTTATTTCGTGTCGAAACTGCCGAAGCATGAGATTGGACAGATTGCCGTAAATGCATTGCGTAGGTATGGCGTCAATACCCAATACATTGCTAGGGGTGGTGACCGTGTAGGACTGTATTATGCTGAGACGGGTGCATCGATGCGTCCCTCGAAGGTGATATACGACCGCGCTCATAGTAGTATTGCAGAGGCAAATCCTGAGGATTTCGATTTCGATGAGATTATGAAGGGTAAGGACTGGTTCCACTGGAGTGGAATTACGCCTGCCATATCCGATAAGGCTGCTCTGCTGACGAAGTTGGCTTGTGAAGCCGCAAAGCGGAATGGGGTGAAGGTAAGTGTTGACCTAAATTTCCGCAAGAAGTTGTGGACCTCGGAGAAGGCCATTAGTGTGATGCGCCCCTTGATGCAATATGTGGATGTCTGTATTGGTAACGAGGAAGATGCAGAACTCTGCCTTGGCTTCAAGCCCGATGCTGATGTTGAAGGTGGTCAGACCGATGCCAGCGGATACGAAGGTATCTTCCGTCAGATGAAGGAGCAGTTCGGATTCAAGTATGTGGTTAGTACCCTCCGCGAGAGTTTCTCTGCCACACATAATGGCTGGAAGGCCCTGATTTATGATGGTAAGGAGTTCTATCAGTCGAAGCGTTACGAGTTGAATCCCATTATCGACCGTGTAGGTGGTGGCGATTCGTTCTCTGGTGGATTGATTCATGGCCTTTTGACGAAATCCACACAAGGCGAAGCCCTTGAGTTTGCTGTGGCTGCCTCTGCATTGAAACATACCATCAATGGTGACTTCAATTTGGTCAGTGCTGAGGAGGTAGAAGCATTGGCTGGTGGTAGTGCGAATGGTCGTGTACAAAGATAGGTCCGTTATGGCTAAATTTGATAAGATTTCTGTTTTGCAGAAGATAGCATCAGCACCGATGGTGCCGGTGTTCTATCACAAAGATGCTGAGGTGGCAAAGAAAGTCATCAAGGCTTGTTATGATGGAGGCGTTCGTGCCTTCGAGTTTACCAACAGAGGCGATTTTGCACAGGAAGTGTTTGCCGAATGTGTGAAGTTTGCCGCCAAGGAATGTCCCGAATTGGCAATGGGTGTGGGTAGTGTCGTAGATGCACCTACTGCAGCCATGTACATTCAGTTGGGGGCATGCTTTGTCGTTGGTCCATTGTTTAGTCCCGAGATTGCTCCCGTTTGTAATCGCAGACTGATACCTTATTGTCCGGGTTGTATGACGGTCAGCGAAATTGGCAAGGCACAGGAACTGGGATGTGACCTCACAAAGGTATTCCCCGGTGATGTTGTCGGTCCCAATCTAGTGAAGGGAATGTTGGCACCTATGCCGTGGTCGAAGATTATGGTCACGGGTGGTGTATCTCCCGATGCTGAAAACCTTACCAAGTGGTTCAAGGCTGGTGTCTTCTGTGTGGGTATGGGTAGTAAACTTTTCCCCAAGGACCGCATAGAAGCACAGGATTGGCAGTACATTACGGATAAGTGTAAGGAGTGCTTCAGCATAATCGGGAATGTCTAAGAAACCAAAGAACCAATGGATTGTGCCAGAGGGTGCGCCCCTGACCGACATGGACAGGCGCATTCTGGAGGCACAGGAAAGAGGCAAGATTGTACCCACTCGCGAACTGATAAAAACTCCCGAGCAGATTGAGGGAATCCGTAAGGCCGGTGTGCTGAATACGGCTGTGCTGGATATGGTTACGGAGAAAATCCGTCCCGGTATGTCCACACTGGAAATCGACAAACTGGTGTACGATTTCACCACCAAGCATGGAGGCATTCCTGCTCCCCTCAACTACGAAGGATTCCCCAATTCGTGTTGCACCTCGGTAAACGATGTCGTGTGTCATGGTATTCCCTCAAAAGACGAGATTCTGGAGGAGGGCGACATTCTGAATGTGGATGTCACCACCATACTCGATGGATACTATGCCGATGCCTCCCGTATGTTTGTCATTGGGGGAAAGACAGAACCCCGTTGGCAGCGACTTGTGGATGTGGCATGGGAATGCTTGAAGATAGGCGAGGATGTCTGCTCCCAGCCCTATGTATATGTGGGAGATATAGGAAATGCCATACAGAAACATGCCCATAAGAACCACATGTCGGTAGTTCGCGACCTTTGTGGACATGGCGTGGGTTTGCAGTTCCACGAAGAGCCCGATGTGGAGCATTATGGTCATCGTGGTACGGGTATGTTATTGGTACCTGGTATGACCTTTACCATAGAACCCATGATTAATCTGGGTCACTATCAAGTCTGTCTGGATGCCGATGACCCCACGGAATGGACTGTTGTGACGCAGGACTATGAACCCTCGGCACAATGGGAACATACTTATGTCATGACGGAAAATGGGGTAGAAGTGCTCAGTCATTAAAGTAAAAAGTATAAAGTAAAAAGTAAAAATGGGGCAGGGGGTGAGTCTTCAAGGGGTCGTCATTCTCGGAATTGAAAGTTCGTGTGACGATACCAGTGCTGCAGTCATTAAAGACGGGGTGCTATTGTCGAATGTCACGGCAAGTCAGGCCGTACACGAAAGTTATGGAGGTGTGGTGCCCGAACTGGCATCGCGTGCCCACCAACAAAATATAGTTCCTGTGGTGAATGAAGCCCTGAAGAGGGCAGGGGTGGAAAGAGAAGAACTCTCTGCCATTGCCTTCACCCGTGGTCCCGGCTTGATGGGTAGTCTCCTAGTGGGAGTATCCTTTGCAAAAGGTATGGCTGCCTCCCTTGGCATACCCATGATTGATGTCAACCACCTGCAAGGACATGTGTTGGCACATTTTATAAAAGAGGAGGGTAAGCAGGGGGAGAACCCATCTTTCCCCTTCCTATGTCTGTTGGTCAGCGGTGGCAATTCCCAAATCATCAAGGTAAATGCCTACAACGATATGGAGATTGTCGGTCAGACCATTGACGATGCCGCAGGCGAAGCCATAGACAAGGCAGCCAAGGTGATGGGATTGGGTTATCCAGGTGGACCAATTATCGATAAATTGGCACGAAAAGGCAATCCTTTGGCCTTCCAGTTCTCGAAGCCACACATCTCGGGCTACGACTATAGTTTCTCTGGGCTCAAAACATCCTTTCTCTATAATCTACGGGACTGGATGAAGGACGACCCCGATTTCATCCAGCACCATCTGGAAGACTTGGCGGCATCTTACGAAAAGGCCATTGTCGATACCCTGATGAACAAACTGCGATTGGCAGCTAAGGACCTAAAAATCCGTCAGGTAGCAGTAGCTGGAGGCGTGAGTGCAAATACTGGACTTCGGAATGCGTTCCATGAGTATGCCGAGAAATACCATTGGAAGATATTCATTCCCCCATTCGGTTACACCACCGACAATGCCGCCATGATAGCACAGGCCGGCTATTTCAAGTATCTTGACAAGGACTTCTGTCCCATGGAAGCCCCTGCATACAGTCGGGTGACGATGAAGAACTAACGGTTAACGGTTATTGTTTATGAAACTGAAGCGCTTGCTCCCCATGGATGTCCACTACAGGATAAAACACCTGCGTGAGTTCCTCCATCAAACCACTCCGCAGACAGCCCCTGATGCGTTGCAGTCCGACAGGCGTGTATTCTTTCTCGATACCCCTTCCTATGGAAATTTGGGCGACCAGGCCATAGCCTTTGCCATGCGTAAATTTGTGGGCGATGTGTTGCCACAATTCGGGCAGGTGGAAATTGCCGAGGACACCCTTCCGCAAAGTATCAGATGGGTGGAGCAGAACATCCGACCGCGCGACATCATTTGCCTGACGGGAGGAGGAAATATGGGTACCATGTACCGCCATTATGAGTGTGTCCGTCGCTTTGTCGTCCGTCGCTTCCGCAACAATCCCATTGTGGTGTTCCCGCAGACCATCGATTACGGTACGGACTACATTTCCCGTCGCGAACTTCATCGTGCCAGTCGCATTTATGGTGCTCATCCCCAGTTGGTTCTCTGTGCCCGTGATGAGCGTTCCTATCAGGTGATGAAGGATAAATTTCCCCATAACAAAGTGCTTTTCTGTCCCGATGTTGTCCTCTCATTGGATTATCCCCATATTGCCGATGAAAGGGGCGATTCTGTGGGCATTTGCCTGCGTAGTGACAGGGAATGTGCCATTTCTGCATCCTTTTCCGACTATCTGCATGCCCAATATGCCGATGGAATCGGACTTTCCACGATGCGGAATGTCGAGGGTGGCATCAGTTGGAAGAACCGTCAGCAGGTGGTAGAACAACTCTTGGGCGAATTTGCCCGCAATCGTATGGTAGTGACCGACCGTCTGCATGGCGTCATCTTCTCCTACATCACTCACACCCCCTGTATTGCGCTCCCCAACAGCAACGGAAAGGTAGAGCAAGTCTGCCGCTATCTTAGTCCGTCGGGCAGGGTAGTGTTCTGCCGTACAAAGGAGGAAGTGGAGTCCGCTGCCTTCTCTTCTCCCCATTCTTCCGACACCCTGAAAGACCGTTTCTCCGAACTTGCCGAAGTGCTGAAGTCGCTTTGACGACTCCCTTTCTGACCTTAATACCTACAGCCCGTTTCATTGCTTATTGCAAATTGTGAATTTGAAGCTTGCAAATCGTCAATTTGCTTATTGTGATTTTTGAATTTGCAGTAAGCAATTTTCCACTGAGTACCGTATGCTCAATTCGGGGTATAGTTATACCCTCAAAAATCAATATTGTCTCTTTGAAAAATCAACACCGTTGATTTCGAAAATCATTAGTATTAAATTGCAAAATCATTGCCGTTGATTTTGCAAATCATCAGTGTTGATTTGATAGGGTATAGATTTCCCTTGTTTTTCTTGCACATATATCCTTATCTGAAACTTAGGAAATTTCATTGCATCGAGGATAATAGGCAGTAATCGCTCGCGTCTATGCTTGTATGGTTACCCGTGAGGGTGTAGCGTATATGCAGAAGGCGTGAGTTGTGCTTATTACAGATGCAAGGGCTTCCTAAGGCCTCAGATAGGTAATAAGTACAAACGTACGCCTTTCTTATGTGCATAGACGAACTTTATGTTTAACCCTTAAATAAACAAGAAAATGAGACAAAAAACATTGAAGATTATGTTGGTCATGCTCATGAGTGTGGCTGCAAGTGTGGTATGTGCCGACGAGCACGAGTATGTGGATTTAGGTCTTCCCTCTGGAACGCTTTGGGCTACCTGTAATGTAGGTGCCAATGCGCCACAAGAGTATGGCGATTACTTTGCCTGGGGCGAGACTGCACCAAAGGATGATTATTCATGGAATACATATAAGCTTAGCAATGGATCAAGTTCCTCAATGAAAAAGTATTGTACAAATAGTTCTTATGGGAAAGTAGACAATAAAACAACATTAGAACTTTCTGATGATGCTGCAAATATAAATTGGGGCGGCGAATGGCATGTGCCTAGTTTAGAGCAACTTAATGAATTACGATCACAATGCGAATGGATACATTCAGATTTAAATGGGGTTGATGGTTATCTTGTAAAAAGTAAAACGAATGGGAATACTATTTTCTTGCCAACTGCAGGGCAACATGTTAATACATCAAGGGGGGATGATGGCCGTGGTATCTATTGGTCGTCAACATTGCGTTCTGCAAGACCAAGTTATGCACACAATGTATTTTTTGGTTTAGATCTTGGTGGATTATCTGATGATGATAATTCATTACGCTATCGTGGTTGTAGTGTGCGTCCAGTCTGCGCTATGATTTATGTGACGAGTATTGTACTAAATTATAGTGAATATTTGTTGCAGGGAATTGGCAACAACATTCAAATAGAAGCTAATGTTTTTCCGGAAAATGCTATGAACAAGATGCTGACATGGAGTAGTAGCGACGAGAAAATAGCAACAGTGGATGCTAATGGAATAGTGACGGCTGTCGCACAAGGATTAGTTACGATTACGGCTTCTTCCACAGATGGAAGTGGTATTCTTACCACATGTGAAATAACTGTCATACAACCTGTTTCTAGCATTGCCTTGAACCATGAAACCTATACTTTGGAAGGCGTAGGAAAAACCGTTCAGTTGGAGCCAACTGTATCTCCACATAATGCTACTAATAAGGAGGTAACATGGAAGAGTTTTAATGAATCGATATGTTTCGTGACAAATGGACTTGTCATAGCAACGGGGTATGGTACGACATTGGTCATGGCAACAACCGTGGATGGTGGCTTTATAGCATATTGCGCTATCACGGTGACGGATGGAACTCCCGTGACCGATATTGAGGCAGATAAAACAGATGGCGCAGTCTATGACCTAAGCGGCCGACAAGTAACGAAGCCAACGAGGGGAATCTATATTAAGGACGGGAAGAAGATGATTGCTAAATAAAAATACTCAAAAACATTTGGTATTTTGCTCACTTATTCGTACCTTTAACCTATGGTTTTAGGTACTCCCGTTCGAAAATACTCAAAAACATTTGGTATTTTGCTCACTTATTCGTACCTTTGCAGCCGTTTGGAAAGAGCTATTGGAATAGCAAAGAAGAAAAGAAATGTCTAAGATCTGTCAAATTACAGGTAAAAAGGCCATGATTGGCAACAATGTGAGCCACTCTAAGCGTCGCACGAAGCGTTCCTTCGATGTCAATCTGTTCTACAAGAAGTTCTATTATGTAGAGCAGGACTGCTGGATTCAGTTGCGTGTTAGTGCTGCTGGCCTGCGTATGATTAACAAGGTTGGTCTGGATGCCGCTCTCACACAGGCTGTGAGCAAGGGATTCTGCGACTGGAGTGAAATTAAAGTTATCGGTTAAAAAGAAAGGAGAATCAGAATTATGGCAAAGAAAGCGAAAGGCAACAGAGTTCAGGTTATCCTGGAATGTACCGAACACAAGGCCAGTGGTATGCCCGGCACAAGCCGCTATATCACTACGAAGAATCGTAAGAACACTCCCGAGCGTCTGGAGTTGAAGAAGTACAACCCCATCTTGAAAAAGATGACTATTCACAAGGAAATCAAGTAAACTATGGCAAAGAAAACCGTGGCCACCTTGCAGACTGGCAAGAATGATGGCCGTAGCTACACAAAAGTTATCAAGATGGTGAAGTCACCTAAGACGGGTGCCTACATCTTCGATGAGCAGATGGTTCCCAACGAAGCCGTAAAGGATTTCTTTAAGAACTAATTGTTTTTATATCTCTGATATTGCGTACCCATGCCTCGTGTGTGGGTACGCTTTTTTGTGCGTTTTCATCGCGTTTTTTCGCCTGTTAATTTTTTATTCTTCTTCTTTTTACATAAATTTGCACTCTAAACTGTTGGTATATGGCATTCTTTAACATATTCTCCTCCAAGAGTAAGGAGGAAAAAGCCGAAACGCTGGACAAGGGACTGGAGAAGACCAAGGAGAGTTTCCTCGGTAAGTTGGCCCGTGCCGTGGCTGGTAAATCGAAGGTGGATGATGATGTGTTGGACGACCTGGAGGAGGTGCTTGTCACCAGTGATGTGGGTGTGGATACAACCCTGAACATCATCCGACGGATAGAGGAGAGGGTGGCTCGCGACAAATATGTGTCCACCGAGGAACTGAACGGCATTCTCCGTGAGGAAATTGCGGCTTTGCTGACCGAAAACAATACGACGGACACGGAAGGTTTCCAGATTCCTACGGACAAGAAGCCTTATGTTGTCATGGTGGTGGGTGTGAATGGTGTGGGTAAGACCACAACCATCGGTAAACTGGCCTATCAGTTCAAACAGGCGGGTCTGAAGGTGGTGTTGGGTGCTGCCGATACATTCCGTGCTGCTGCCGTTGAACAGATTGTGATATGGGGCGAAAGGGTAGATGTTCCCGTCGTCAAACAACAGATGGGGAGTGACCCTGCCGGCGTTGCTTTCGATACCTTGCAGAGTGCCGTAGCACAGGGCGCTGATGTGGTGCTGATTGATACGGCAGGCCGTTTGCACAATAAGAAGGGACTGATGGACGAATTGTCCAAGATAAAGCGCGTGATGCAGAAGGTGGTGCCCGATGCTCCCCACGATGTGATGCTGGTTCTGGACGGTAGTACGGGACAGAATGCCTTTGAACAGGCCAAACAGTTTACGGCTGCTACGGATGTGACCTCGATGGCTATCACCAAACTGGATGGTACGGCCAAGGGTGGCGTGGTAATCGGCATCAGCGACCAGTTTAAGATTCCCGTCCGCTACATCGGATTGGGAGAGGGTATGGAGGACTTGCAGCCCTTCAACCGTCTGGATTTTGTGAATTCATTGTTTAAGTAGCGAGAGGGGGATGCCAAGGTCTATAGACATCATCACACTGGGCTGTTCGAAGAATCTTGTGGATTCGGAACATCTTATCGCGCAGTTGGAGGCTGCGGGGTATAGTGTGACACACGATGCCGAAGAACCTAAGGGGGATATTGCCGTCGTAAACACCTGCGGATTTATTGCCGACGCACAGGAAGAAAGCATCAATACCATATTGAAACTGGCGCAGCGGAAGGTTGATGGAAAACTTCAACGACTTTTTGTAATGGGTTGCCTCTCACAGCGTTTTCTAAATGAACTAAAGCAGGAGATTCCTGAGGTGGATAAGTTCTACGGTAAGTTCGACTGGAATCTGCTGCTTGAGGATTTGGGCAACAACTGGCAAGAGGATTTGCGCCACCACAGAAGGTTGACAACACCGGGACATTATGCCTATGTGAAGATTTCGGAGGGGTGTAATCGCCATTGCAGTTATTGTGCCATACCCCTGATGACGGGTCACCATAAGAGCCGTCCGATGGAGGATATTCTGGAGGAGGTTAGGTATTTGGTATCGAAGGGTGTGAAGGAGTTCCAGGTGATTGCACAGGAACTGACTTATCATGGTCTTGACCTGTACCACGAGTGTAGGATTGCTGAATTGGTGGAGCAGATGGCGGATATTGAGGGCGTGGAGTGGATTCGGTTGCACTATGCCTACCCAACGGACTTCCCGATGGATTTGCTGCGTGTGATGAACCGCAGGCCGAATGTCTGCAAATACCTCGATATTGCCCTGCAGCACATTTCCGACGATATTCTTTCGGATATGCGGAGGAATATCACCAAGGAAGAGACTTACCGCCTGATAGAGAATATTCGTAAGGAAGTGCCTGGCATACACCTCAGGACAACCCTAATGGTGGGCTATCCGGGCGAAACGGAAGAGGATTTTGCTGAACTCTGTGAGTTCGTGAAGTGGGCAAGATTCGAACGGATGGGTGCCTTTGCCTATAGTGAGGAGGCAGGTACATATAGCGCCCAACACCATAAGGACGATGTCCCCGAGGAGACGAAACAGGCCAGACTGAGCAAACTGATGCGAATACAACAGGGGATTTCGGCTGATGTACAGGCCGATAAGATAGGAAAGGAGTTGAGGGTGATGATTGACCGCAGGGAAGGGGAATACTTTGTGGGCAGAACCGAATATGATTCCCCTGAGGTTGACCCCGAGGTGTTGATTCCCGTATCGGAGAACCCACAGGCAAAGGTGGGATGTTTCCATTGTTGCCAGATAGATTCGGCAGAGGACTTTGATTTGTATGCACATATAATCCAATCATATAATACACATGAATAACAAGGAATTTATCAATGAGTTGGCCCGTAGGAATGGTACTTCCGTAAAGGATACTACGGCGCTCATGGCTGGGCTTATCGCTGAAATGACGGCTCAGTTTGAAGAAGAAAACGGAATCTCTATCATGGGATTCGGCAATTTCGAAGTGAAGAAGAAATTGGAGCGTGTGGTTATCAACCCCTCCACCAAACAGCGTATGCTGGTGCCCCCAAAGATGGTGCTCAGTTTCAAACCCAGTTCAACCCTTAAAGATAAGATTTGATGGCTATGGATAAGTTGTTTCTTCAGGATTTGGCTGATGGACTTGCCCGCCGTAAGTCTATCTCTAAGAAGGATGCAGATGCTTTTGTTCGCAATGTGTTTGACATCATCGGACAGAATCTTTTAACCGACCAGTTGGTGAAGGTCAAGGGACTGGGTACCTTCAAGATGATTACCGTAGATAGTCGGGAGAGCATCAATGTGAATACGGGTGAACGAATCACCATCGACAGTCATACCAAGATTACTTTCACACCTGATACCACGCTGCGTGACCGTGTGAACCGTCCCTTTGCCGATTTCGAAACCGTCGTGCTGAATGACGATACGAAGACGGAGGATATGGAAGCCCTGACGGCTCCATTCCTGTCGGCAAGCGAGAAAGCAGAGGCGAAGAAAGAGGTGAAGGAAGAAGTAAAAGAGGAAGAGCCCAAGGCAGAGCCGACGCCCGTAGTAGAAACGGAAACGGGGACGGGAACGGACGCTCGACCCGAAGAGGCGCTTTTACCAAGCGAAGCAACTAAAAGAACGAAGACCAAAACGAAAACGAAGACGGAGGAGAAGAAGCCCGAAGGAAAGGGTGGCTCGTGCTGGAAGTGGTTCTTCTGGATACTTCTGTTGCTTATTGTCCTTGCCGTTGTGGCTTATGTCCTATACGAAAAGGGTTATCTGAATCTGCCCCAAGCAGAGCCCGTACAGGAAACTGTCGTAGAGCAGGTTGAGGAACCAGACACTACGGCTGTAGAGGAGGTGGCGGAGGATTCCGTTGAGGTACAGGCAGAAGAGGCGAAGGAAGAGAAGCCTGTGCAGAACTTAGAGGAACTTATCGCACAGAATCCTCAGTTCGAGAATGGCGATTACTGGATAGTAGGTACGAAGGCCACCCATGTTATCGAAAAGGGTGATGACTTCTCGAAACTGGTACAGAAATACTATGACGACAAGACCTTGGTAAGTTACATCATCAAGTACAACCACTTCAAAGACCCCAGTTATATCTATGTCGGGGCGGAAGTGAAGATACCTGAACTGGTGAAGAGGGGTGAGTAATAAGAAAGGGAGCAATTAACTGCTCCCTTTTTCTTTATTTGATGTTCTTGCGAATCTTAGTCAGGTACTGATTGAGTGCCTCTTCGTTGCGGTCGTCGATAATCTGTATGAGTTCCTTCAACTCAGCTCGTATGCCCTCCACATGTGATTTGGTACGGGGATTGAAGAGTATTTCGCGCAATAGCGTATCGTCCTCGCTCAACACCCCACGGGCTATCTTCAGATGGCGCTTGAAGGTGGTTCCAGGTGCATCCTGATGCTTCATTACGGCCGAGAATACAAAGGTGCTGACAAAGGGAACGGACAGCGAGTAGGCCATAGCCTCGTCGTGTTCCTCGAAGGTGTATTCGTGTACATTCAGTCCCAAACGACGGTATAGGTCGAGGAAGAACACCCTTCCTAGATAATCGCCTTCCTTGATGACAATGGCATTCTCCGTACTGAGTGCCCCCAGATTAGCAAAGGTAGGACCGAACATAGGGTGTGTGCTGACATAATGCATGCCTGTATTCTCATAAAACTCCTTCAGTCCTGTCTTCACGCTGGCAATATCACTGATGATGCAATCCTTACCCAGATAGGGGATGACCTGCTCGAATACCTGCAAGGTATATTTTAGGGTGACGCAGTTGATAACCAAGTCTGGTTGGAAATCGCGTATTTCCTCCATCGAGGTGAAGCGTAGGGTGTTGTACAGGAAACGCATACGCTTGGGGTCAGTCTCATATACGGCTGTCTCATGGTCGAAACTGAGCACATCGGCAAAGAAACTGCCCATCTTGCCTGCACCTAATATCAGTATCTTCATCGTCTTACTTATTTATGATTTCCATCTGCTGGCGCACACTCTCCTCATGTATGGCCTCATAAACACGGCGTACAAAGTCGGAAGCCATACCACAGAGGGCTCCCTGTGCTCCACGCTTGTCCAATATCTCGTTGTAACGGATGGCCTGAACAACTGCCATATTGTGTTCCTTCTTATAGGATGCTATCTCGCGGGAGATACGCATACGCTTGGTAAGGAGGTTCATCAGTTCGTTGTCCATCTCGTCAATCTGCTTACGAAGACTGGCCAAAGATTCGGTCATTTCGGCATTATCGCGGATGACGAGTTTGTCTATAATGAAATCAAGCACATCGGGAAGTACCTGTTGTGAGGCATCACTCCAAGCCTCGTCGGGGTTGCAATGGCTTTCCACGATCAGTCCGTCGAATCCCATATCCATAGCCTGCTGACAAAGTGGGGCAATCAAATCGCGACGGCCACCGATATGACTGGGGTCGCAAATGATGGGGAGGTTAGGACAGCGACGACGCAACTCGATGGGAAGATGCCACATAGGTGTGTTACGGTACATCTTCTGGTCAATGCTTGAGAATCCACGATGTATGGCTCCCAGTCGTTTGATACCAGCTCCGTTGATGCGAAGTAGGGCGCCAATCCACAACTCAAGGTCGGGGCTGACGGGATTTTTTACCAATACGGGGATATCTACGCCCTTCAGACTGTTGGCAATCTCCTGTACGGCAAAGGGGTTTACCGTGGTTCGTGCACCAATCCACAATATGTCGATACCGTATTTGAGGGCTAATTCCACATGCTCAGGTTTTGCCACCTCGATGGCAGTCAGCATGCCAGTTTCCTCTTTCACACGCTGCAACCAAGGTAATGCAGGCTCTCCGTGTCCCTCGAAACCTCCTGGTTTGGTGCGTGGTTTCCATACTCCAGCACGAAACATGTGGCAGCCTTTATCTGCCAACTGATGGGCTGTTGTCATGACTTGTTCTTCCGTTTCAGCGGAACAGGGACCTGCTATCACAATAGGGCGTTTCAGGTCGCTGGGTAGGTTTAATGGTTGAAGGTCTAATTCCATAGTTATGTTAATTTGTTTCGTGTCAGTTTGTAATATGCAGTTCCTTAATGCGTCTCAGTGCCTCCTGGAACTTATCGTCCTTGGCACAGAGGGATATGCGGATGTAGCGTTTGCCGTTGGAACCGAAAATAAACCCCGGGGCAATAAATACGCGAGCCTCGTGCAAGATGCGTTCGGTCAGTTGCTCCACATCGGTATAAGTGTCGGGGATGCGTCCCCAAAGGAACATGCCCACCTGAGAGGGGTCGTAGGTACAGCCGAGGGTAGTCATAATCTCCTCTGCCATCTGCCGACGACGGGCGTAGGTCTCGATGTTGGCCTGAATGTGCCATTCGTCGGTATTTTGGTAGGCCTGTGCTGCTGCCAACTGCATGGGACGGAATGTGCCGCTGTCGATATTGCTCTTCACCTTGAGAATCCATTTAATGAACTCGGCATTGGTGGCCAGCATACCGACACGCCATCCAGGCATGTTGTGGCTTTTCGACATGGAGTTGAACTCAACACAACATTCCTTTGCGCCAGGAACCTGCAACAGACTTAGCCGTTCCCCACGGTTCAGGATAAAAGAGTAGGGGTTGTCGTTGACAATGATAATATTGTGACGGCGGGCAAAGTCCACCAGTCGTGTATAGGTCTCACGACGGGCATTGGCACCAGTTGGCATATTGGGATAGTTGGTCCACATGAGTTTCACACGGGAGAGGTCCATCCGTTCCAACGCATCGAAATCGGGTTGCCAATCGTTCTCTGCACAGAGGTCGTAGTTCACAATCTTTGCGCCGAGCAATGTGCTGAGGGATGTGTAGGTGGGATAACCTGGATTGGGAACCAATACCTCATCGCCGGGATTGACAAAGGCTAGCGTGACATGCAGGATACCTTCCTTTGAACCGATAAGGGGCTGGATCTCCGTAGCAGGGTCGAGTTCTACACCATACCAGCGTTTGTAGAATCCTGCCATTGCCTTTCGCAGTTCGGGTGTACCGATGGTGGGTTGATAGCCGTGTGTGTCAGGCTTTTGTGCCTCCTGACAGAGTGTGTTGATAGTGGCTTGTGAAGGTGGCATATCGGGACTTCCGATAGCCAGGGATATGATGTCCATGCCTGCGGCATTCATCTGTGCTACCTCTTTCAGTTTGCGGCTGAAGTAGTATTCTGATACAAGACTGAGCCTGTCGGCCGGCTTGATATTAAATGCTTTGTTTTCCATTCTTATATTCTCCTAAGAGTTTGAGATTGTTCGTTAGTGGGCTGATTGCATTGATGGCCTGTCTGTAGCGCGTATAGTCCGTGAAGGACAGGTCAATGTAGAACATATATTGCCATTCCTTTCCGATGATGGGTAAGGATTGTATCTTCGTCAGGTTGAGTTTGTAGAAACTGAGCACTGAGAGTATGGCCGAAAGGCTTCCTTCCTCGTGGGGCAGGGTAAATACGAAACTGGACTTATCCACCTCCTTGAGGTCCCTCATGCGGGATGCCTGCTCGGGATTGGCCAAAACCAAAAAGCGTGTGAAGTTATGTTTGTTGGTTTCGATGCCTTCCTGCAATACTTTCATACCATAGATTTGGGCAGCATCCTTATGGCAGATGGCGGCATGTCCATGCAAATTTCCTTTGCTGATGTCTGCTGCGGCACCTGCGGTATCGGCCACTTCGACTACCTTCATACCTTTATGCTGACTGAGGAAGTCGCGGCATTGCATAAGGGCTACGGGATGTGAATTGACTTCGGTCAAATCTGCCCAATCGTCTTCGGGGAGGCACATGATAGAGTGGCTGATGCGTAGTTTGTGCTCACCGATGATGGTTGCACCACTATCGCGCAATAGTTCGTAATTGTGTAGCAGACTGCCGGCTATGGTGTTCTCTATGGCCACCATGCCGAGTACATCGGGGTCTGCCTGCATCTGGGCAAATACTTCCTCGAAGGTGTCACAGCAGATAAGTTGTACATCTTCTCCTTCGTAGTATCTGTGGGCTGCTATGTCGTGGAAACTGCCCTTGATGCCTTGTATTGCTATCTTGTGTATCATTATATATTTTTATATAAAATAAATCCCGCTCCTAGTATGGAAGCGGGATTCTGTTTCTTTCTTGCCTTGGGTATGCTTTATATGGTTACACGAGTTCCCGCTTCACTTCATTGCTAAAGTAAAAGTAATAAAAGTAAGCATAAAACTGTGTGCCTTGTTGCATGTCGAGTGTCGTTTTGCTTATGTTTTCGGGTGCAAAGGTAGTAAAATGTCAAGTTACTACCAAATTTTTTTGCAGTTTAATTATTTTTGTACTTCATATCCAAGGGATTGAATGGTCTCTCGGAGGGTTTCGTATGGTGTGGAACCCGTAACGACGGCCATATTTTCGCTGAGATTTACGGTGGCAGTCTCCACACCTTCGAGGTTTTCGAGGGCATGTTGTATGTTTGCGGCACAATGTGAGCAATGCATGCCTTGTATGTGGAGTATGGTGGTGTCTGCTGTGGATTCTGCCGTTTCGTGGTTGTGAGTGTGTCGCAGGGTGTTAAGAATCAGGGCGATGAGAACGATGGCCGATGCAATATTCAGCCACTGAATGGTATCTTGGTGACAGGCCGCTGTATGTTGCAGGGTAGAGGTGAACCATGCGGCAGGCATAAGGTTGTCGATAGCAAGGGCTGCAATAATGGCGCCACTGATGATGGAAAGCAGATAGAGCAGAAGTGTACGACGGCCCATTACTTTGTGTATGACGAGCATACTGGCGATGTTACAGGCAGGACCAGCCATGAGAAGTACAAGAGCTGCCCCAGGAGTGAGTCCCTTCATCATAAGGGCTACAGCGATGGGAATGCTACCTGTGGCACAAACATACATCGGAATACTGATGCAGAGCACGAGCAATATGGACAGGAATGTGTTGTCGTGGAAGGCGCTGAACCATTGGTCGGGAACAAGGGCGGTAATCATACCTGCCGCAATAAGTCCGATGATAAGCCATCGTCCGATGTCACCCATCATCTCTACATAGGCATAGCGTAGGGCAGAGCAGAACCTTTCCCAAGGTGTATTGGTGGAGCCGACGGAACATGTGCTCTGGGATGGGTTCATGCCGGGTTGTAGGATTTGTGCTTCGGCACTTGTGAATGTATTGACGAGCGTTCCGCCAAGTAGTGCTGTGAATAGTGCGGCTATAGGGCGGAGAATGGCGAAAGGTAGTCCCATGAGGGAGAAAGTGGCAATGATGCTGTCCACTCCCGTTTGGGGCGTGGCAATCAGAAATGCTGTGGTTGCCCCGTGACTGGCCCCTTCACGCCGTAGGGACATGGCCGTGGGGAGGACTCCACAGGAGCAGAGGGGTAGAGGAATGCCTATTGCGGTGGCCAAGCCCACACTGCGGAGGGTTGGACGACTAAGGTAACTGGAGTAAAGTCGGCGGGGTATGTATTCGTGCATCAGCCCTGCCAACAGGAAACCGAGCAGTAGGTATGGGGCCATTTCACAGGTCATGACCCAGATGTCGGTAAGTAAACTTTGCAGTATTTCCATTTTCTCTATCATTTGATTTCGATGCAAAGTTACGCATAGATTACTGCAACTTGGTTGCAAAGTTACTTTCCATTGCAGCAAGCATAGTATTTCTACATGGCTCGCAATACTATTGCTACACCTCATGCAATACTATAGCGTAGCCCTACGCACTACTATTCTTATAAACATAACAAAGCCCTACGGTTGGATTACCATAGGGCTCTGTGTATCTGTTAAGGACAGGTATCTATCCGAGGAAAGAGATAAGCACGCCGGCAGCAACGGCCGAACCGATGACACCCGATATGTTCGAAGACATGCAGTAGTTCAGTACATGGTTCTTCGGGTCATACTTCGTAGAGATACCGTTACATACACGGCTGGCCATAGGAACAGCGGAAAGACCGGTTGCACCTACCAGTGGATTAATCTTCTTCTTGGCAAACAGGTTCCATATCTTTACCATGCAAATACCGCTGGCAATAGAGAGCGCAAAGGCACAGAAACCGCCTGCGACAATGCCCAGAGTCTGTACATTGATGAAGGCCTCGACTGTCATCGTTGCTCCGACACACAATCCGAGGAAGATGGTGGCGGCATTCATGATGCCATTTGATGCTGCATCGAACAATCTTGAAGTATCATTACCGATTTCCTTCACCAGATTACCGAACATCAGCATACCTACCAGGCTCACGGCTGTAGGCACGAATATGGCCACAATTGTAGTTACGGCTATCGGGAACACAATCTTTAGCGCGCGCATGTTCTTTATTTCCACTCCGTCGGGATAAAGGCGGTCCATCTCCTTCATGTTTATGCGTAACTCACGCTCCGAACAAGTCAGTTTCACCACCAGAGGTATTATCACGGGCACCAAAGCCATATAGGAATAGGCCGCAATGGCTATCGGTCCCAACAAGTGGGGCGCTAATTTGATGGTTGTGAAGATAGCCGTAGGACCATCAGCACCACCGATGATACCCAGTGAACCAGCCTCCTGTGGGGTGAATCCAACCAGTAGTGCAACCAATAGCACACTGAAGATACCCATCTGTGCAGCAGCACCGAAGATGGCAAGCTTCAGGTTTCGCAGCATGGGGCCAAAGTCTGTCAAGGCACCAACACCCATAAAGATGACGGGGGGCAGCAAGCCCGACTTGATAAGGGCATAATACAAATAGTTCATCAAGCCCAAATCGTGTGCTATCTCATGCAAAGGCATCGAGTAGATGCTCTTCAACTCTCCATTGACCAATACCATACCTTCCGAGTTGGCCTGAACCACACCCATACCTCCGCCGGGAAAGTTTGCAATCAGCACACCAAAGGCGATAGGTACCAGCAACAACGGTTCGTACTTCTTCACGATTCCGAGGTACAACAACACAAAGGCCAGCAGGTACATCACGAGGAACAATGGATTTTCCCAGATGGCAGCCAGTGCCGTCATCTCATATAGTCTATGTAAAATATCCTGTAAAACTTCCATAATCATCAACTATGAATTATGTATCCTGTCTTATTTCCTCGCAACTTTCAGTATGGGGTCGTCTTCCTCCACACTCTCTCCGCTTTGTACCAAGATGGCAGTCAGCACACCGTCGAAGTCGGCACGGATGGCATTGTAGGTCTTCATAGCCTCAATATATCCGAGTACATCGCCGGCCTTTACCTCTTCACCTATTTGTTTGGGCTGTTCCTGACTATCCTTTACGCGATAGAACTTACCCTCGAGCGGTGCAAGGATATCCTCACCCTCACCTGCAGGTACGGTAGCCGTATTCTCTGCTGTTTGAGCAGGAGCCTCGGCGCCATAAGCGATGCTTACCTGATAATTCTGTCCGTTTACATTCACTGTAATCTGCTTCGGCATATTCTGCTCGTCTTCCGAAGTGGCAGGATGGATGTTTGCCTTTCTTTCAGCAAGGTCTGCTTCGAAATCAGCCTTGGCCTTACCGCTCTTATAGGCTTCGTACTGGCTTGGATGCATCGAATACTCAAACAGTTCTTCGTTGTCTTCACCGAGTTCCCAACCTTTCTCTTCCATCTTCTTCTTGTAGTCTTCCAAGTCGTCGGGGTAGTAACTCTGCGGGTCGTTGGTTTCAAATTCACGGCCTTGTTCTTTGGCCAGATTCACCAATTCCTCTGCTACGGGGCCAGGCAACTGTCCGCTCTTGCCCAGAATCATATCCCAGATGTTGTCGGCAATCATACTCCAACGCTCCTTGCCCTTTTCCATCTGAATGACATTCATCAGGGCCAGGTTCTTTACATACTGGCTGAAGGGCGTTACCAAGCAGGGATAGCCGACCTTAGGCCATACATAGGCAACCTCGTCGAACAACTTCACAAGCAATTGGTCTGTTGTCATCTCGGGCTGACCATTTTTTACCTTCCACTTGTTCAGGCTCTTCAGATTGTCCTCGAGGTCGGTCATCAACGAACCCATCATACCTCCAGGCAGACCGGGCTTAACAAGCAGTGAGTTGTTTACATGGTTGAGTTTTGGGATATAATAGCCAAGGAAGTCGTCCATCATCTCGCGAATCTGGGTTCTTACTTCCATATAGGCTTCCATATTGATATCCTTTACCTTGAAACCAGCGTCCTTCAGCATTTCCTGAACAGCGATTACATCGGCATGACCCGTACCCCATGACAAGGGAGACATACCTACATCGATATAGTCGCAACCAGCCTCGGCAACTTCCAGAATACTTGCCATACAGAAACCGGGGCCAGAGTGGCTGTGGTACTGAATAACGATATCTTTCTTGTAAGCCTTGATGCCAGCCACAATCTTACCCAGTGTTACAGGGCGACCGATACCGGCCATATCCTTCAGACAGATTTCGTCAGCACCAGCATCGATGAACTGCTTGGCCAAATCCACATAATATTCTACCGTATGGATGGGGGAGTGGGTGATGCAAAGAGCTGCCTGAGCAATCATGCCAGCCTCCTTGGCATATCCGATAGAGGGAATCACATTGCGAGGGTCGTTTAGTCCGCAGAAGATACGCGTGATATCTGTTCCCTGCGCCTTCTTTACCTTATAGAACAATTTACGCAAATCTTTGGGACACGGACTCATTCTCAGACCGTTCAATGCGCGGTCGAGCATGTGAGTCTGTATGCCAGCCTCGTGGAAAGGCTTTGTCCATTCCCTTACACTCTTGTTGGGGTTCTCGCCATAAAGCAGATTGACCTGCTCAAAACCTCCACCGTTTGTCTCTACACGGTCGAAACATCCCATACGGATGATTGCAGGCGCAACCTTGACTAACTGATCTACGCGAGGCTGATATTTACCAGCACTCTGCCACATATCTCTGAATACCAGACTTAACTTAACTTCCTTCATATCCTTATTTCTTATAGTTTCTTCAATAATGTTGGTTTCTATTATATCTTCTTGGCCTCAGTCAAATGCCCCTTACCGTGGGTCAGTTGGCTGACAACCTTTCGCAGCACTTCCATCGTAGTGCCGTCGATGGCTGCAGTTGCTGTCGCAACCTTCTTCTGTGCCACGACTTCCTCGGGCGCAAACTTGTTTACAGCCTTGATGAGTAACTTGCCTCCGCTGATGACAATAAGTAAAATAAGGAAAACTGTGCTCATACCAACAACCATGAGCTCCAATCCAATACCTATATTCTCCATAATACCTATTTATTAATGAAAATCCACAAATTAGGTGCAAAGGTAATAAAAAATCAGCAACTTAAAAAGAAAAATAATCATATTTCGTTGCTCAATTTATTCTATAGGACAACTTTAATTGCCGTACTTAGGATAATTGCTGATAATCCAGTCTAAGCACGGGTCTATGCCATTGATATAATTGTCGAATGTGGTTGGCAATGTTGCTTTTAGTGGTATGTCATTTCCGCGTGTTTTGTCGGGGCGCAAAAAGAATCTATGGGAAATGTACCCTTGAATATTTGTATTGGGGAGTGTCCAGCCGATGATATTCCCATAATGGTTGGGACTATATGAGGCTTGTTCCCCGATAACTATGCCAATGTTATTATCGACAGCCGTTGTTATTAAAAGTCCCGCACTGCTAAATGTTCTTTCGCCTTGAATCCAGATGACATTGCCTGTAAACGGAGTCTTCACACCTTGTAATTGTGCCTGTATCGTATCTTTGAAGTTAACCGTCGATTCATCGATACTCATCATGTGATAATAATCGGAGACAAGTTGTGAAGGGCGTGTCCAGAAACTATAATATGTAATATTGCTTTTTAGGCGTCGCAGCAATTCTTCACACAAAGCACTATTCCCTCCGCTATTCTCTCTGACATCTACAGCAAGAGTGTGAATAGAGGATGCTTGCATGGTTTGGAACATGGAATCGAGAAATGCTGAAAAGGTGGGCAGACTCCTTGCCTCACATTTATTGAAGAGCATATAGCAGATGCCGGGTTCAATAAGTTCGAATGAATACGGCATGCGATTGCTCCGAAGCCTCATGAGTTGTGTTTTAGAAGGCTTTGCATGTATTCTTCGAGGTATAAGTTGCTTTTTGGGGATTGGTCGCAAATTTACAGAACTTCCATCTGTGAGAGTGAGAGTTATAGAAGAATCGGCAGAACATAGCCCCAGTTGTTGCCATGAAGAGAATAACGAGACGGTATTTTTGAAGGTCTTGAGCAAAGTAGCCTCATTGTCATAACTAATAATGTCTCTAAAGCGATTGTATATGTCGGACATCTCGTTGCCGTTGATTTTCTTTATCTGCTTGCCGAGCGATTCTTCATTCCCGCTTTGTACGACATCTAAATAAAATCCTTTTTCATCGGTATAAAAATGCATTGGATAAAGTAATCCTGCATTGGTGAGATTAACGGTAGTGTGTCCGTCATGAATCTTTGCCGCTACTGATTGTAATAGAAGAGCAAAAGAATCATTATCTTTACAACGGGCACTATGCTTATATCCCTGTTTTGATATTGATTTAATGTTTAACGGGATTTGCTTTGCAAAGGCAGGATGAGTTTGTTGCAACATATCCATAAAGAGGAGGAAATCTTTCTGATAGTTGTTTCCCTTGGTGTATTTGCAGTTTTTCTCGATTTTCTTATTGTTATAGGTAATGCTGTTTTGTGCCGCCGATGACATAGGCAGCAGAAATACAATAATCGGAATAAGATATTTATGTAGCCTCATTTTTCTTACTATGGAAGGGCTTTTCGAAGGGTATATGTGCCAGATTGATATGTCTTTGCTTCGTTTTCTCCAGGTAGGGTAACAGAGGCGGTTGCGTCTTTAGGAATCGTAAAGGTCCAAATCCAATTATCACCTTCGTATTTCCAATGACTCTCGATGACGCCTGCGGCTGAAAGGTAAGTGGCGTCGAGATACCCTAACCGACGGTCAGGAACAGGCTTCATGATGATATGCTTAAAGCCAGGTTGAGCAGGCTCAGAGGCAATGCCAGCACAGGTCTGCCATATCCACTGACACACGGCACCATAGGCATAATGGTTGAAACTGTTCATACCGTTTGGTCCCATGCCATTCTCTTTCATATAGCTGTTCCAACGCTCCCAGATGGTGGTTGCACCATTGTCGACGGAGTAAAGCCAACTGGGATTCTTACGCTGGAAGAGCAATGTATATGCTATGTCGGCCATGCCGTTATCGGTGAGCGTGGGCATAAGAATGGATGTGCCGAGGAAACCCGTCTGCAGGCAGTCGTCATGTTGTTGGAAGTTTTCCCTAAGGCGATTTATCATATTTTCTTTTGCTTCGCCAGTAAACAAATTATTGCGTAGGGCGAAGAGAGTTGGTGTCTGCATGGTATTGAGAATGGCGGTTTTGAAAGTCCCGTCGATATTGAAGAAATGTTCCCGTAAGTAGTCTTTTGCCGACTCTTTTGCAGTTTCACATTCCCGTTGTGCCGATGTCCTGCCCATAGCCTTTGCCATTTCGGCCATCATAGCGGCATCTATAGCCCAGTAGGAAGCACCGAGGTAGTTCCAGTATTCGATAGCCTCCAGTAGTGGACCTTTTTCATCGAAAGCACTACGCCCGCAACTCTCAAGAGGTTCGTAACTCAGCCAGTCCCCCCATTGGTAGTTGCCGTTTTCACGGCATAGTGTTATGTGGTCGTATTTCGTCGCGCTGATGTGATCCAGATATCGTTTCATAGACTGCCAATGCTCCTCAATGATTGTTGTATCATTAAATTGCTTCCAAATGGTCCAGGGAACGATGATCCCAGCGTCCGACCATCCAAAGCGCATATATTCGTTGTACCATGAACCATATTGGCCAGGAGGTGCCACACTGGGATAACCGCCTTCGTCATTCTGCGAATCCCGAAGGTCGTGCAGCCACTTGTGGAAGAAACGGCGAGTGTCGGCAAAGAAAGCCCCCGTTTCAGCAAATACCTGCGTATCTGCTGTCCAGCCCAGTCGCTCGTTGCGTTGTGGACAATCGGTGGGTACGCTGAGATAGTTGGAACGCATACCCCAGACGGTGTTTGATATGAGTTGGTTAATCAGTTCATTTCCAGTGGTAATGTGGCCAGTCTCTATCTCAGGTGTAATAGAACTGACAGGGATAGATAGAATCCGCTGAATCACCACCTCGTCAGTGGCAGTGATATCCACATAGCGATAGCCGAAGAAAGTGTATCGTGGGGTATATTCTGTTGGGGATTCATTGTTTGCAAAAGTATAGTCTAATCGGATGCTTTTTTTGTAGATACGCAAATTGCGACGATGGATGCTCCCCTCTGGACCATCCATGTCACGACTTTTAGCGCCGTTCCCGTCGTTCAGTAGTTCTGCTGGCAGACAGGTTAGATGCGTACCTTCTTTAGCTTTGAATTTGAACGAAGGAACTGCGGCACAATTTTGTCCAAAGTCAACCACCAGATGTTCACCTTTGCGAATCATCATAGGTTCACCATCTTTATATTCACGGTCAATTATGATTTTTCCGTATGCTTCGTCTGTCTCACCATCAGTCTTGGAATACACATAAGCTCGTTTTGGATTCAATGCTAACTTGTCAAGGTGATAAACCTCAGCCCCAAGCTCAGGCACAATAATACCTTTGTATTCTGTATTGATAATTGGAGTTGAAAGTTTCTCTGGTGTTAGAAATCCAAGTGGAATTCGGGCATCGTATGCTTCACCGTCAAAAATAGCTGCATGAATTACGGGACCTGCGATTCCGGCTTCCCAATCCGTTGTATTAGTGCCATATAGATGCTTTGTACCATCGGAATATGTTAATTCCAGTACGCCACGAAACGCACATCTCTGTCCGTACATACCGTTTGTTCCGCTGGGGGTGATAATTTTGTCGGCCCACCAGCCTGGTGTGACTTGAGCGGCTAAAAGATTCTTTTGTCCTTTTTTTGTCAGGAATTGCTTTGTTATATCGTAGGTGAATGAATACTTTGTGCGACTATGGTGAGAGAAGCCAGGACGAAGAATCTCATTCCCAATGCGTTGGCCATTAACATACAACTCGTTTATGCCAAGACTTGTGGTCATCCATAATGCCTTCACCACTTTCTTCTCGTTCTTTATGGTGCTCACAAACCAGTTGGCACCATCGGCTGCTCTCGTATCTTCATCCACACGACCAGTCACTACTGGCGCGTCTGCAGCCGAAATCCATTGTGATACCTGCCATGCAGATGGGGCTAAAGTTTGGGATAATTGTGCATTGATACCCATATTTGCTAAGCATATCAATACAATTGTTGCAAAAAATCTTTTCATCTTTTGATGTTAAAGTTGTGATTATTTCCCCACGCAGAATCTACTTTCCGACGCAGAAGTGAGAGAAGACATTGTTGAGGGTTTCCTGTGATGTGATGGCTCCGCCTGTGATTTCAGCAAGATTATTGAGAACAAGACGAAGGTCCTCAGCAATGAGTTCGCCACTTAATTCGGCTTGGATGCCATCAATTACCCGTGACAGATTATTGTGTGCTTTGCTTAATGCCTCGTAGTGGCGTGCATTGCTGATGATGACATCGGTGTCGTTAAGTTCAGGTATATTAGCAGTACGATATATGATGGTTTCTAAAGCAGAAATGTTATCATCGTTCTTTGCGCTAATGTTGATGGTGGCTATGTTTTCTCCACTTACGGGTTGAATGTCCATCTTGTTCCTGACGATAATTAGGGATTTACCAGATGTGCGTTGCTTCATGTCTGCCACTTCTGACGGAGAAGGTTCTTCGTCAATTAGCCATAACACGATGCGTGCTTTTTCAATAGCCTGATAGGTGCGCTCGATACCGATTTGTTCAATGGTATCCTTGGTTTTGCGAAGTCCGGCAGTATCGATGAAACGGAACTTTATGCCATTGATGTCGATTACATCCTCAATAGTGTCGCGTGTAGTGCCATGTATGTCGCTGACAATTGCACGGTCGTCCTTTAATAATCGGTTCAACAAAGTGCTCTTTCCGACATTGGTTTTGCCGACGATGGCAACGGGGATACCTTGCTTGATAGCCTGACCTGTTTCAAAGGACTGGATAAGGACGGCAATATGGCTGTCTATGGTTTGGGCAAGTGTTAGCAATTCTGTGCGATTGGCAAACTCAAGGTCTTCGTGGTCGGCAAAATCGAGTTCCAACTCGAGTAGGGTTGTGAGATGTAGAAGTTGTTCGCGCAGTTGTGCCAGTTTCGAAGAGAAATGTCCCCGAAGCTGAGATATGGCAATCTGATGAGTAGCCTTGTTCGTAGAGGCAATCAAGTCTGCTACGGCTTCCGCCTGACTAAGGTCTAATTTCCCGTTAAGGAATGCCCGTTTGGTGTATTCTCCAGGGGTTGCCATACGACATCCCTGTTTGATGAGAAGTTCGAGAATCTTGTTTGCAATGTATTGTGAGCCATGACAGGATATCTCTACACAGTCTTCACCAGTATAGGAATGCGGGGCATGGAAGATAGACACAACGATATCATCGATGACTTCTCCCTTATTGTCTGTAATATGGGTGTGGAATAGATTCCTTTCCCGATTGTCTTTTGCTTTTGGGCATAACGCTCCGACAATGGCGATGGCTTCGGGGCCAGAGAGCCGGATAATAGAGAGTGCTCCTCCAGTAGGTGTTGCGAGTGCGCAGATGGTATCGTTACTCATCCTATTTCATGAATACAAAGTACACGGCACCAATGATACACAAAAAGGCGGCGAAATGATTCCAGTGTAGTCCTTCGTGTTGGAACATAATGTGGGCGATAATCGCAAAGACTACCAGGGAAATACATTCTTGCAGGACCTTTAACTGTACAAGCGAGAATGGACCGCCATTGCCCGTAAATCCGATGCGATTAGCGGGTACTTGACAACAGTATTCAAAAAACGCAATGAGCCACGAAAAGATAATGACACTGATAAGGGGCCAATTTGACGATGTGCCCGTTTGTTGTAGTTTCAGATGTCCATACCAAGCAAGTGTCATGAACACATTGCTTAGGATGAGTAATAAGAAAGTGTATATCCCATTCATAGGTCAAATACGGTCGAGTACGAGTTTGATGAGCGTGTCTATTGAGTTTTTATACTCTGTGTTCATTTTTTGTGCATATCGGTTGGCTATGACCATGCAGCAGGTCATGGCTCGATGCCCTAATAAGGAGGCAAGTCCAGCAAGAGCACTACTTTCCATTTCAAAGTTACAGATGCGTAGCCCGTCATATTCAAAGGATTCTACCTTCTCGTTTTGATTGGGGTCGGCCAAAGGGATGCGAAGTCGGCGTCCCTGTGGCCCGTAAAAGCCACCGCATGCAATAGTAATCCCTCGAACCATATCGTCGCCGGCTATCTGATCAATCAAGTCCTTATCTGCATTAGCCACATAGGGAGCAGCGAGGAGGGGACTCCAGTTCATGTGCTTTTTGAATGCCTCTTCCAACTGCAAGTCGCAAACTTCATTGCGTCCAGCATAGAAATTAAGCAATCCATCGAAACCAATGCTTTTTACACTGGCAATAAAAGTTCCTGTGGGTGTAAAAGGTTGCAGACCACCGCAGGTACCAATGCGCACCATTGTTAGCGTTCTGTGTTCGGGCTTTTCTTCGCGGGTGTTGTAGTCGATATTTGCAAGTGTATCGAGTTCGTTTGCAACGATATCAATATTGTCGCAACCAATGCCGTGAGATTGTACTGTGATTCGCTTTCCGTTATAGGTTCCCGTAATGGTGTGAAACTCCCGACTGCTAACTTCACATTCTTTGTTGTCGAAGTGTTCGGCTACGGTGTCCACTCTTGCAGGGTCTCCAACAAGAATAACTCTGTCTGCCAGTTGCTCAGGCTTAAGATGCAGATGAAAGCATGAGCCGTCGTTGTTGATAATCAACTCTGATTCAGGAAATCTTTTCATGGTATGCCTCCTCTTTGTGTTGTTAAAGTCCTAACTCGGCTTTTCTAATTTCTTTTTCCAGTCGTTTGACTTGATTGAATAGCCGTTCTTCGTTTGCTTCCAGGCTCAATATCTCTTCCTTGATATTCTCGCGTTGATTGGAAAGCGTGTTCGGATATTCTTTGCGCTTTAAGGTTAATAGGTGTTGTGTTTCTTCGAGTTGTTTACGAGTCTGTAACCAGATACCCACTTGGTTCCGAGCGGATTCATTGCGGAAATCAGTTGTCTTATGGTATATCTGATTGTCCGTTACAATAAAGTCGAATTCGGCATTTTCTTTTTCTTCCGTGGAGGCTTTGAGCGCGCGCAAGCGGAATTGAGCCGCACGGACAGCCATTTCGTCCCGCCATGTATCGCTGATACTATTGATACGAGCAAAACTTCGCAGGGTGTCGGCACCTAACTCTTCAGGAACATATACCTGTCGGGTCTCATTGGGAATGAAGATGTAGATGCAAACACTATCTCCGCTCATGTTCCGGTCTGTAATGAACCATCCGAGATTGTTGAATTCGTCTATGGCATACAAATAGTCGTTGGCAGGAGAGTTGAACGGCATACCGATATTTTCGGGCGAGAGGAAACGATGTTCGTCGGGGTCGTAGCGTGACATAAAGATGTCGTATCCGCCAAGACTTTCTGTTCCCTGTGCCGCAAAATAGATGGTCGTACCATCAGTCATCACGAAGGGATAGTTTTGCTTCTCCTCATTATCGGAGAGTCCATTTAAGATGGTTGGCTTTGAAATAGAATTGTCACCATAGATGTCACAAGTATAAAGACTTACGCTTTCTTGTCCGTCTGCTTGTGAAAAGAAGATTTGGTCGCCCATCTGTGATTTGAAGACGGTACAATCCATACTGTCCGCCTTGTGGAAGAAATCGGAATAACGATGCAGCGTTCCACATTCAGGACTGAGGCGAATATGTTTTAGGGCTTCGTTGTGTGGCACAATAAGACTGTCGATGAATGTTACTTTCTCAACGGCGTTTAACTTGATTTGTGCCTTTCTCAGCCATTGTAGTTTTGCCTCTTGCTCGAAGGTGGGTTGCTTGGCTTTTTTCAATGTCGCTATTTCATTGTTGATGAGTAGTTCCGCAGATGGAAAGTCGTACTTTGCCAAAGCCTCCTCCACAGTCATATTTGGGAGGACGGGCTTAGGCAAAGCCTTCTTTCTTTGTGCTTGCAGACTTGTGAGTGCAACAAGCATCAATAGCGACATTAGGATTCGCTTCATGCTTTCTTCAAATATTCGTCCATAGCAGCTGCGGCTCTGCGTCCATCGCCCATAGCAAGGATTACGGTAGCACCGCCGCGCACAATATCACCACCGGCAAATATGGTCGGGATGTTAGTCTGCATACCTTCGTTCACAACGATGGTGTTTTTGCGTCCAAGTTCCAGACCTTCAATTGAAGTGGGAACAATTGGGTTGGGGCTTACACCGACTGCAACGATGGCTTGGTCTATGGCTATAGTTTCAATTGCTCCGGGAATGGGCTGTGGACTGCGACGACCACTGGCATCGGGCTCGCCCAATTCCATCTTCTGGAGTACAACTTCGGTGACATTACCTTTCTCATCTGCATGATACTCGATAGGATTGTGTAAGGTAAGGAATTCAATGCCTTCTTCTTTTGCGTGCTTTACCTCCTCCAGACGGGCAGGCATTTCTGCTTCGCTTCGGCGGTAGGCAATAAATACACGTTCTGCTCCTAAACGTTTTGCGGTACGGCAACTATCCATCGCTGTGTTACCACCACCGACAACCATCACGCTTTTGGCCTTTTTGATAGGTGTGTCATAGGCAGGATTGGAAGCATCCATCAAATTTACGCGGGTCAGGTATTCGTTAGAACTCATAATGCCGTTGGAGTTTTCACCAGGAATTCCCATGAAGTTGGGGAGTCCTGCACCAGAGCCTACAAAGATGCCCTGATAGTTTTGTTCCTCCAGTTCCTTAATGGTGATGGTCTTGCCGACCACGCAGTCCTTGACAAACTTAACACCAATCTTCTCCAGATTTTGTATTTCCACATCTACTATCTTGTTGGGCAGACGGAATTCGGGAATACCATATTTCAGCACACCGCCAATTTCATGCAGTGCCTCGAACACTGTTACTTCATAGCCCATCTTGGCCATATCGCCAGCAAAGCTCAAACCACTGGGGCCTGAACCGATAACAGCAATCTTCTTGCCGTTGTTTTTTGCCACTTCGGGCAGTGCCATCTTTCCGCTTTCACGCTCGAAGTCGGCAGCAAAACGCTCTAGATTTCCAATGGCAACAGCCTTTTCTCCCATCTTTAGGTGGATACATTGTGCTTCGCATTGTTTCTCCTGTGGGCAGACACGGCCACATACGGCAGGCAGAGCACTGGTGGATTTCAGTACACGGGCTGCATTCAGTATCTCTCCGCGCTCAATGTTCTTGATGAATGACGGGATATGGATGTTGACGGGACATCCTTGCATACAAGTGGGGTTGGCACAATCGAGACAACGCTTGGCCTCAGTCAGAGCCTGCTCCATTGTCAGTCCCTTGTTTACTTCTTCAGTGCGTGTTGTCGCACGATAAACAGGGTCAAGTTCGGGCATGACGCAACGCTCAATCTGTGTGCGCTCTTTGGGCTTCATAGTCTTGCGAATCACTTCGCGCCATTCGGCCTTGCGGTCTATCAACTCACTCAATGGTGTAGTAGTGTCCATTTTGCTCGCATCCATCGTGGTTGCAGTTGTGTTGTTGCTTGCAACCTGTGCCGTCTGACATCCAATGCTATTTTGGTATGCTTCCATGGCTTCCAGTTCTTCTGCCTTGAAAGCACCAGCACGACGAAGCATTTCATCGAAATCTACTTGATGTCCGTCGAATTCGGGGCCGTCCACGCAAACGAACTTTGTCTTACCTCCAACCCTGATACGACAAGCTCCGCACATACCCGTTCCATCCACCATAATGGTGTTCAGGCTGACATCCGTGGGGATTTCGTATTTCTTGGTAAGCAGGCAACAGAACTTCATCATAATGGCGGGACCGATGGCGAATACCCTGTCAACCTTCTCGCGCTGAATAACCTGTTCGATACCGACCGTTACAACGCCCTTCTGGCCGTATGAACCGTCATCGGTCATAATGATAACTTCGTCGCTTGACTTGCGAACTTCATCCTCGAGGATAATCAAGTCTTTCGATCGTCCAGCCAGTACGGATATAACGCGGTTGCCGGCCTGTTTCAGAGCCTGTATGATGGGGAGCATGGGAGCCACACCTACACCACCTCCAGCACAAACTACAGTGCCAAATTTCTCAATGTGGGTAGCACGGCCGAGTGGTCCCACGACATCGGTGATGTAATCACCTTCGTTTAGGGCGCACAATTTACTCGTGCTGGCTCCTACAGTCTGAATAACCAGCGTGATGGTTCCTTGCTTCGGGTCGCTTCCGGCAATGGTCAAGGGAATGCGTTCTCCCTTCTCGCCAACTTTGACAATAACGAAATGGCCTGCTTTGCGAGCCTTGGCAATAAGTGGGGCTTCAACTACCAGCTTATAAACTTTTTCGCTAAACTGTTCCTTCTTTACAATTTTATTCATAATCTTCAATCTTTTTAGCCTTCAATTCTTCTATGATTAGTTAATGATATCACATCCCATATAGGGTTGCAGTGCCTTAGGAATACGGATACCCTCGGGGCTCTGATTGTTTTCGAGTAGAGCAGCCACGATACGGGGAAGGGCAAGAGCCGATCCGTTCAGGGTGTGTGCAATTTCCGTCTTCTTGTCTGCCGTGCGGCGTACGCGGCACTTCAGTCGGTTGGCCTGATAAGTGTCGAAGTTTGATACAGAACTTACTTCCAGCCATCGCTTCTGTGCTTCGCTATATACTTCAAAGTCGTAGCAGATAGCGGATGTGAAACTTTGGTCTCCACCACAGAGCAGTAGAATGCGGTAGGGGAGTTCCAGTTTCTTTAACAGCCCTTCTACATGAACCAACATCTCTTTATGACTTTCCTTGCTGTGTTCAGGGGTGTCGATGCGTACAATTTCCACCTTCGAGAACTCATGCAAACGATTCAATCCGCGTACATCCTTGCCGTATGAACCAGCCTCACGACGGAAACATTGTGTGTAGGCACAATTCTTGATGGGTAGCATCTTTTCGTCGATAATGACATCTCGGTAGATATTTGTTACGGGAACTTCAGCTGTTGGAATGAGATAGAGGTCGTCAACCTCACAGTGATACATCTGTCCTTCCTTGTCGGGCAACTGTCCTGTGCCGTATCCACTGGCGGCATTAACAACCGTTGGCGGCATGATTTCCTCATAGCCAGCAGCTCTGGCTTCGTCCAAGAAGAAGTTAATCAAGGCGCGTTGCAGGCGTGCTCCCAGACCACGATAGACGGGGAAGCCAGCTCCTGTAATCTTTACGCCAAGGTCGAAGTCAATAAGGTTATATTTTTTAGCCAGTTCCCAGTGAGGTAATTTGGCTTCAGCCACCTCGGGGTTTGTATCCCAGTTACCGACCGTGTCGCCTGGTCGGCATTCACGCAGGTTACTTTTTACTACCACATTATCCTCTGCTCCTGTTCCTTCAGGAACTTCGTCGTAGGGAATATTGGGTATAGTGCAGAGTAGTTGGTTCAGTTCCTGTTCGGCTTTTGCTTTTTCGTTTTCCAGTTCCTGTCCCTGTTGTTTCAGTTCTGCTACTTTAACCTTTACAGCTTCAGCCTCGTCGTGCTTGCCCTGTTTCATCAGTCCGCCAATCTCGGCAGCCAATTTCTTTGCCTCTGACAAATTTTGGTCAAGCTGCGTCTGTGCCTTGCGTCGACGCTGATCGATATTGATAGCTTCGGCGATGGCCTCCTTGGCTCCTGTAAAGTGTTTCTTCTCCAGACCGCGAATTACACGGTCGGTTTCTTCTGTAATCAGTTTTAGTGTTAGCATATATCTTATACTTACTTCCTAATACCTTAATATAATTTTAAAATGCGCACGCAAAGTTACGAATAAGTGAGTGATAAACCAAATTTCGGAACAGCGAATGCAAAGAAATGTTCACATTTCCTTTGCTGAGTCGTGACGAAATAAGACCGAAAGTCAGATTTATTTGGATTTATCCAACCCATACAATTTCTATTTATAAGGAATTTTTACCGTCTTAAGGTTGCTTTACTTTTTGCCTGGTTCGCATTTCTCCTCAATCTAGCGCCAGATTACCCTCCGACCCGCGCGGGTTGAGCTTCCAGCTGGTGCCAGACCAACCTTCGGTTGGTGCCAAATAGGCCTCCGTCTGGCGCCGAGCAGTCTCTTGTCTGGCGCCAGATTGACTCTCGTCTGGCGCCAGAGGAAATCCTGTTTTGCGTTGAGTTTCTCTATGTTTGATAATCAGGTATTTGAAGAATCAAATAGGCTCGTTGTTAATTAAAGTCCTTTTACGCGCGCGGACATTAATATATATTCAGTATTGTCCAAGTTTGTTTGGTGACCTGTTGGTCTTTAGGTTCTAAGAAAAAGTTTATGAGTGTGATTGGGTTGAATGGAAATGTAAAATAAATTCACAAATATGTAGTTTTTGCGGCAATTGGAAGATGAAAGAAAAGTCGTTAGAAATTTTGTTGCTAATTTAATTGTTATTAAATTTGCTCGATTGATTTGATATAATGAAAAGCAACCGAAATACTAATTAAAAAACAAAAAATATGAGAAAATTAATGATCTTTCTAAGCACCTTGTTCTTTACGGTGCTTGGAGCGAAAGCACAGACATGGATGGGAAACACACCGCAGGCTGGTGACTTTTACCTTTATAATGTCGGTGCTGGCAAATTCCTGACATCTGGTTGTTGGTGGGGTACCCACGCTGCGCTTGATGATGATGGAATGTTATTGACATTGGCAGGTTCTGGAAACGATTACACTCTTTCCACAGATGCCGCCTATGCGGGAAAGTATCTTGGAGACAATGCCTATATGGATAATGGTACGGCTGCGACATGGACTTTTACGCAGGTCTCTACAGGAAAGTACACTTTGAAGAACGGTTCCAATTATCTTGTATTTGTTTCTGGCGCAATAGCAAATACTTCTGAAACAGCCCCTACGACGAATGCAGGATATTGGCAGTTAGTTTCTCGAGACGACCTGATTGAGAATATGAAAAGCGCCACGCCGAGTTCGCCTGTGGATGCCTCTTTCTTTATGACTAATCCCAAATTGCGTCGCCAGTGGAGAAATGGTACGCCTTATGAGGGACCTGGATTTAATGATAACGGTTCTTTTAATGCTAATGCAGATGGCCTATATACTGGCGGTTGTACTTCTGTTGGCCAATGGCATAAGACTTTTGACAACTATCAAAGTCTGACAAATCTCCCCAATGGGCAGTATCAGGTTACGGTAAAGGGCTTCAATCGATATGATGGAGATGGAGCAAACTCTCCTGCATACATGTATGCAAATAGTGAAAGCATTATTTTGCCAGAAAAGGGTGATATAGGTACGGATAATGCAGAATATGCCACAAGGGCACTTGTTGACGATACATATCTTACCGGCCCTGTTACGGTAACTGTTACAGATGGAAGTTTACGTATTGGCGTAAAAAGTGAAGCAACTTGTGGTTGGGTAACTTGGCGCGAATTTACCGTGAAGATGCTTGACCCATGTCTAAGTTTTGTGGCCGAGGCTTTGCCCGCTAATGGCGATATGGTTGCTGATAAGTGGTATTATTTCGACATCGCAGTCGCAGGAAGTGATTATAATGCTACCGCTACTACACTTGGAGATATTGTTTACACGACAGATGGTACAATCTTGTACTCAAATGAGTCTGATGTTTCTGCTCATCTGTCAGCGACAAACAATAATCTGTCGGCTGCGCGATATTATGTAAAATCGTCTTCTGCCAACAATCTTAGTGTGGCTGCGGCTGCTTACTCCTATTCCGTAGGTACAGCTACCACAGACAAGAGTTATGTTCAGCCCGGTCAAACTGTTACTGTAACTTGGGCAAACGCTGCAACAAATGATACTGGTGCAACATTTGCCAAGAATGGTTCGCCAACGATTACATTGGCAGGTTCGACTCTTTCTTTCACAACGACAAGCAATGGTTTTACCTTTACGGTACCTTCGTTGGCAGCAGGAGGTAGTTATACATTGGCTATTCCCGCTAATGCATTCGGTTATTCTGCTGGCAGTACATACAATACGGCTCAAGACATTACCATCTATACAACATCTGTATACGACGGAACTTACTTCTTGAAGAATGAAGCAGGACAATACTTGAGTCGTGGCGCTGATTGGGGAACCCGTGCTATTGTAGATGACTGGGGATTGCCTATTGTAGTGGAAACTGATAATGATAATAATAGTACCTTGAAGTATTCCGACACGGGCGTATATCTATATAATAGTGGGTATGATGCTTGGAGCGACGGTACAAACCCCGCAAATAACAATACCAAGTGGACATTTACACTGAACGACAGCAAGTATCGTCTAAGTAGTCTGGAGCAATCTGGTAAATATGTGAAGACAGATTCTGGAAGCGAAAAGATATGGACAGATGGTGCTGCTGCCGCTGCGACGAATTGGACAGTGGAAGCAACGGCCGACCATCCTGCACAGATGGCGGCATTGCGTACGGCAGCCACTTCGCTCTCTGGAAGTGTTGGCAGATTGAGCAGTAAAACCTATCTGACCAACAATCCGACTTCTGTGACGGAGCAATATGAGCGTGCTATTGGTGAAAATCCTGCTCCTGATGCCTTTAGTGGAAGCATTAAGGTTTATCCTGGTATTTATAAGTTTACTATTGCGGCTTTCCATCGTATGGGTACAAATGCTGCAACTCAAGCACTCCATACGGAAGGTGCTGATTGTCCTCCAATGTATGCTTTCTTTGGCGATGCAAAGGTGCAATTGAAGAGTGTGTATGATGAATATCCTACGGGTAATGTGGGCACGGATAACCAATACAATGGCCACTACTATCCCAATGGCGTAGGTGGTGCATTAACTTCTTTCCAGGAAGGTAAATTTCAAAATACTATTTGGGTAGAGGTGGATGCCGAAGCTACAATTAATTATGGTATTCACTATCAAGGCAAATCTACGGCTGCTGGTCGTTGGACAATTTGGGCTCCCGATGGTATTGAGATTACCCGCTATTACGACAAGGCAACTCAAGGTTTGGATGAAGCCGACCAGTTGATAGAGAGCCTGCGCTATATTGCAGGTGACTTTAATGAAAGTGGTGCCCCTGATGCTACTGATATACAAACTTTGGTGGATATCTTATTGGGAAGAAACACTACTTATAATGAAGCCATTGCTGATGTGGATGGAAATGGCGATGGAACAACCCTTGCCGACCTCACCAAGTTGGTGAATGTTGCTTTGGGCAAGGAAGAGGCAAGGGTAGTAGATGAAACCTACACTTACGCAAATATCAATGCTACGGTTTATGCCGAGCAGTCAGCAAGCGAAAATGCAAGTGGCGCTAACTACACGATTGACTCTGCGGTTTGCAGCTTGACAAATGAGGCTGTAGCAAATCCGTCTTCAAAGTATGACATGACGAATTACTTGACCACCTTGAACATTGCGACTTCACTCTCTAATGTGGTTAGTGTAAGTGTCTATGCTAAGGGTAAGGAGAATATTGCAGGTCTGATGGCTTATAACACACAGACAGGTCCTGTGTCTTATTCGGCTGGTACCACACCTTCGGTATATGTCAATGGCGACCGTGACGATGTGAATGGTAAGAATATGCAGAGCGATGTGGTTACGGTGGCAGGCTCGAATGCTGGTACTTATACGGCTTACCTGTTGCCTGTGACACTTAGCAATGGTGTGACGGTTACGGTTCGCACAAGCGATGGCAAGTACTACAGTCAGGATTTCACTCCGACTGTAGGTGCTGTGAATGACTTGACCTTTACAGAGACTACAGCTACGAACAACTGGATGGCAACAATTCCAGGTAATGTGAACTTCTCAATGCTGAGTACGCCAGGTGCTCATAATGCTGCTACGGGTAATGTAAGTAGTAGCCAAGCAAAGTGCCAGAGCGAGACTATTCAGGGCTTGCTTGATAATGGTGTACGTGCCTTTGATTTGCGTCCGCAATATTGCTCTAACAGTACGATTACAGCTGACAACCTAACCATCTATCATGGTTCTGTTAGCACTGGTATATTATATAAAGATGTGATAAGTACGATGGCGGCATTCTTGGATGCTCATCCTACCGAAGCTATCTCCATTATTATGATGAAGGAGTCGGCAAGCGGTAGTGACCAGACTAGTACTATGGTTTCGGTTATAAATTCGATACACTCTAACTATAGTAGTTACTTTAAGGTACTTGACCACTCCTACTACACGCTCGATGACTTCCGTGGTAAGATATTCTATGGCTGTCGTCCAGCTCAAGATATAACTGGTGCCGTTCGCGTTACAAATTGGCCTGATGACACTTCGGTGACCAACTATGGCGTTGGTGTTGGCGGCTTATGTACTGCTAGTGTTGAGGATGCCTACAATTCCACAGATAATACGAAAAAATCCGCTGTGAATGCATTGCTTGACCTTGCTTCGACTAATACAGATCGTAGTCGTTTCCATTACACCTTCACAAGTGTAGCATGGAGCCTATTGGGTGCATCTATTACAGGTCAAGCCAATACGCAGAATCCCGCTGCGGCTACCTATATTAGTGGTACGCTTACAGGTCCTACTGGTTATGTGTATGGTGACTTTATGGGCAGCAGCAGTTACAGCGGAGCGACATTGTTGAAGGCCATCATCGACCAGAACTACAAGTATGTGTTCAAGGGTCGTACGCGCGTACAATAATATAACATGCGTTTGAACTGAATTGTCGTCAAACGGTAGAACTGAGGAGGGGCAGGCCGAAGGGTTTGCCCCTCCTTGTGCGTCAATATAATGCCAATTACTATCGACTATTTTGCTGGTTAATGAACAACAGTATTGTATGAGTTTAGGGAATAGTATTGTGTGTGGTTGAGGAATAGTAATGTGTCGGCTTAAGCAATACTATTGCGAGAGGCGGTAAAAAGTGTCGCAAGCCCGTAGGGGGTATAGAAATCGATTCTAAGCGCATTTGGGGTATTGCATCGACTATATTCAGAAATACCCCGTGAAACGATTTTAACATTGTTTAAAGCCACTTTATTCGCGTTTTGTATTTTATAATCCGTGATAATTTTGTACCTTTGTAGGAAATAAGCATTAAACGAATCAACGGACAAACAATCAAACTAATAAACAATAAACTATGCAAGACGCAGAAGACAGAATCATTAAAGTGGACATCGAGCAGGAGATGAGGAAGAGTTATATCGACTACTCGATGTCGGTTATCGTAGCGCGTGCGCTGCCTGATGTGCGCGACGGTTTCAAGCCCGTTCATCGCCGTATCCTTTTCGGAATGAAGGGTCTGGGAAACACACACGACAAACCTTACAAGAAGAGTGCCCGTATCGTCGGTGAAGTACTGGGTAAGTATCACCCCCATGGCGATAGTTCGGTGTATGGCGCACTGGTGCGTATGACACAAGAGTGGAATATGCGCTACACACTGGTAGATGGTCAGGGTAACTTCGGTTCGGTTGACGGCGATGGTGCTGCTGCTATGCGTTATACGGAAAGCCGTTTGACACTGATGGGTGAGGCCATGATGGACGAGTTGGAGAAGGAAACCGTAGATATGGTGAACAACTTCGACGACACCTTGAAGGAGCCTACCGTAATGCCCACCAAGATTCCTAACCTGTTGGTGAATGGTGCAACGGGTATTGCCGTAGGTATGGCCACCAATATTCCCACGCACAACCTCACCGAGGTGCTGAACGCTTCGATTGCCTTCATCGACAATCCCGAACTGCAGAGCCTCGACTTGATGGAGTGGGTGAAAGGTCCCGACTTCCCGACGGGTGCCTACATTATGGGTGTGCAGGGTATCAAGGATGCCTACGAGACTGGTCGTGGCCGTATCATCATGCGTGCCAAGGGCGAGATTGAAAGTGGTGAAACACACGATACAATAGTATTCACGGAGATTCCTTATGGCGTAAACAAGGCTGAACTTATCAAGTATATAGCCCAATTGGCCAACGACAAGAAGTTGGAGGGTATCAGCAATGTAAACGACGAAACCGACCGCGAAGGTATGCGTATCGTTGTGGATGTGAAGCGCGATGCCAATGCTCAGGTGGTGATGAACAAATTGTTCAAGATGACACCTTTGCAGACTTCGTTCTCGGTGAATAGCATTGCCCTCGTGAAAGGTCGTCCCAGATTGCTTACGCTTCGTGACATCATCGCCAACTTTGTTGAGCATCGTCACGATGTAGTTATCCGTCGCACCAAGTACGACCTGCGTAAGGCAGAGGAGCGTGCTCACATTTTGGAAGGCTTGATAATCGCTTCGGACAACATCGACGAGGTGGTACAGATTATCAAGAAGAGCAAGACTCCACAGGAAGCACAGGAGAACTTGATGAAACGCTTCTCGCTCGACGAGATTCAGGCAAAGGCCATTGTAGATATGCGTCTAGCACAGTTAACAGGTCTGCAACAGGAGAAGTTACACAGCGAGTTCGACGAGTTGCAGGAGAAGATTAAGTACTACAACCAGATTCTGAGCGACGATGAATTGTGCCGCAAGGTGATGAAGGATGAACTCATCGAGGTTCGCGACAAGTTCGGCGACGAGCGTAAAACTGAAATCAAGCCTGCCGCCAACGAATTTAATGCCGAGGACTTCTATGCCGATGATGAAGTGGTAATCACCATCAGTCACATGGGTTATATCAAGCGTACCCCGTTGGCAGAGTTCCGTGCCCAAACTCGTGGTGGAGTAGGGTCAAAGGGTAGTTCTACCCGCGATAACGACTTCATAGAGTATATCTATCCCGCCACGATGCACAACACGATGATGTTCTTCACGCAGAACGGTCGTTGCTACTGGCTGAAAGTGTACGAACTGCCCGAAGGTAGCCGTGCACAGAAGGGCCGTGCTATACAGAACATGCTCAACATAGAGAACGACGATAAGGTGAATGCTTGTCTTTGCATCCGCAAGTTGGCTGACCCCGAATTCTGTGAGCGTCACTTTGTATTGTTCTGCACCAAGAATGGTATCATCAAGAAAACTTGCCTGACCGACTATAGTCGTCCACGCGCTAATGGGGTCCGCGCCATCAATATTAATGATGACGACAAGGTAATAAGCGTACAATTGACGAATGGTAGCGATGAAATCGTTATTGCCAATCGTAATGGTCGCGCCATCCGCTTCAACGAAGATCAGGTTCGCGTGATGGGTCGTGTGGCTACGGGTGTACAGAGTATGGTACTCGACGGCGGTGATGATGAGGTTGTAGGCATGGTTGCCGTAAATGATCCTCAGAACGACACCATCGTAGTAGTCAGCGAGAATGGCTTTGGTAAGCGTAGCGCTCTGACCGACGAAGAAGGTAACGACATTTACCGCAAGACTTCGCGTCGTGCCAAGGGTGTGAAGACCATCGACATCACGGAGAAGACGGGTAAACTAGTTACCATTCGTGTTGTGAACGACGAGAATGACCTGATGATAATCAATAAGTCTGGCGTTACCATCCGTATGCATGTGACCGACATCCGTCAAACGGGTCGTGTCGCTCAGGGTGTGAAACTCATCGACATCACCAAACGCAACGATGTAATAAGCAATGTTTGCGTGGTGGACCGTGAGGAGATTCCCACAACCCCATTGGCAAATCCTGAGATTCCAGGCATAGATGACCCCGAGAATAACAATTAACCATTAATACCGAAGAACTATGAAAAGGATTTTCTTATCATTGCTGATGTGTGTCGCAGCAGGCATCACATTTGCACAGACTCCCGAGGAGAAGGCTGCGCTGAAGGCTGCCGAGAAGGAAGCAAAGACTCAGGTCGCACAAGGTATTAAGTTGCGCGATGAAATAGACCTGCTTTATAATGCAAGTCAGGCCGAATTGGCCAAGGGCGATAAGGCAAAGTTGGACTTGGTAGCCAAGAACTCACAGCAGATAAACGAGAAGGCTATTGAGGCTAATAAGTTGCTTACTACGGCTTTGGAAAGCGGAAATATCGTTGCCAAGAAGCGTTTCGACCCATGTCGTGCCTTGGACAATGTCAGTACCCATCTGATTAATTCACAGCTTGCCCTTGCCAAGCAGAATGAGCCTTTCGATACCTTGCTCTTTGCCAAGGCCGTTGATGGTGTCTGCACGGGTTGCTATGGTCAGATAGAGTATGGTAACATCAAGGACTACGAACAGGGACCAATGGTCAAGGAGGCGTATGCTAAGATGCCCAGACTGATGGTAAACTATGCTTATCTGTGTATTTTCTATGCACAGGGGAAGAACCTTGAGGGTGCCATCGATGCCTACGACAAGTATGTGAACTTCGATAAGAACTATCCTAAGGTTGCAACCGAGGATATGAGGAAGAATCCTCCTTATCCTTTTGCTCCGCTGGCTTCGAACATCTACTACATTGCCTATACGCAACAGCGTTATGATGTGTGCGAGAAGTATTACGAGCAGGCACTGCAATACGATGACGAGGATAACCGCAAGTTTGTTGTAAGTAGTCATTCGCAAATCTACCTTGCCCAAGGCGATACCGCAAAGTGGGTGAAAAGTGTTGAGGATATGCTCTTCAATGATCCTACAGGTCCTAATGCTGAAATCGCTACACAGAATCTGCTTGCATATTACATCAAGAAGAGCAACAAGGCGATGGGCGACTTTGCCGATAAGGTTTTGGCCGACAACCCCAATAATAAGATGGCAAACTATGGTAAGGGACACAGCCTGTTCTTCGACGAGAAGTATGACGAGGCTTTTACTTACTTCCAGAAGACCATTGAACTTGACCCCGATTTTGCCGATGGACAGAATATGTGCGGTATGTCATTGTATCGTCAGGCAGGCGACAACTACTTTAAGTATATCGACAAGAAGAAGTTTAAGACGAGTGCAGAGTTGAGTGCTGCCGAGGAAAAGTATGTCATGAGCCTTTATCGTCAGGCAGTACCATACTTTGAAACCTGTCGTACTTTGGCTCCCGACGAAAGCGGTCAGTGGGCAGGCCCGTTGCAGACCATCTATCGTAACCTCGGCGAAAAGGCCAAGGCTGCCGAACTGGATGTCTATATGAAGTAGGATTTAGATTTGAAGATTGAGGATTGAAAATTGAGTATTAGGATATGCGACGCTTTAGTTCAGTATTGATTTTTGTTGTCATTTGCCAATGTTCAATGTTCAATCCTCAATGTTCAATGTTGAACGCTGCCCCGACAAAGCCCGTAAAGTATAAGACGCTGTTAAGTGAGGCCAAGGCTGCCATAAAGAGTGGTAAGAACCAGGCTAATGCAGAGCAGAATTTATTGGCTATCATCAACCGTGAGGACATTACGAAGGAACGCCGTGCGGAGATATATTATATGTCGGAAGAACTGGAGCGCAGCCTGAATGAGGCGGAGAATCTCAAGTTCTATCTGGGGAAATCATACGACACGGTAAGATTCTTCTCAACCATTCTCCATATGCACGAGCATTTGATGGCGTGTGACAGCGTAGAGCAGATACCTGACGAAAAGGGAGTGGTGAAGTATAAATACCGCAGCAAGGGACGCGAGATACTGAAACAATATCGTGCAAACCTGCTTAATGGCGGCAAATATATGCTGAAGCGGAGTAGGTATGCCGAAGCCTATCCCTACTTTGATATGTATCTCAAGAGTGCAGAGAGTGCTTTCTTCGAGGACTATCCCTCGATAAGACACGACACATTACTGTATCGGACATCTCTCTGGGCCACCCTCTCGGCATACAACAACAATTCTCCTTCGGAGGCTCTAAAGTATATCGATAAGGCAATATCCGGTTCGGAATTGTCAGCGCGTGTGTCGCTACAAGAGTATAAGGTGCGTTGTCTTGCAGCATTGGGAGATGAAGATGCCCGTGTGGAGAATCTCATCGTGGGTACTCAACTTTATCCGCAGCATAATTATTTCTTCCTCCATCTAATGGATGTCTATACCGAGCGAAAACAGTACGACGACGGTATCGCCCTCTGCGACACCATGATATCACAGGTGGGCGATAGTGCCATCTATTGGTATGGAAAAAGTCGTATGTACATTGCCAAACAGGAATACGACTCTTGTATAGTTGCTTCCGAAAAGGCTCTCGAACTGGACCCGATGATGGATGGGGCTTATTACGACAAGGGAATGTCGTACTTGAACAAAGCGCTTATATTCTCTGAGACGGTTTGCAACGATATCCGCAATCCTAAATGCAAGGCAGACCGTGCTAAATTGATGGAACTCTATCGCTGTGCCCAGAAACCTATGGAAAAGGTTCGTGAACTATGTCCCTATGATTCGGGACGATGGGCATCACCGCTTTATCGTATCTACCTTAATCTAAATATGGGCAAAGAATTTGCCGAAATGGAAAAGATACTGAATAGTCAATGAGGCGTTTATCCCTTTTAATGCTATGTTTCTCACTGGCTCTTTCTGTCAACGCTCAACCTCGAGGATGGCGTGACCGCACGGGAATGGTTATTACCGACCCCAATGTACACGACCCGGTAATGGCATTAGAGGATACCACCTTTTATCTCTTTTATACGGGAATGTTCGTTCCTCGGATGAGCAGTACTGACCTTGAACATTGGCGATTTGAACGCAATGTGTTTCCCAACGCTCCCCAATGGGCTATGGATTCTGTACCGGGTTATCGCGGACATACTTGGGCGCCAGATATTGTTCATCACTATGGCAAATGGCATCTTTATTATTCCTGTAGCACCTTTGGTAAGAACCGTAGTGTTATTGGGCATGCTGAGTGTACGACACTGAATCCTAACGATACGCTTAACTCTTGGCATGATACGGGACTGGTTGTGGCTTCTCACAATCAGGATGATTATAATGCCATCGACCCCAGCGTCATTGTAGATGCTGAGGGTACGCCTTGGATGGCTTTCGGTTCATTCTGGAGCGGTATTCAGTTGGTACGGCTTACGCCCGACATGGCTCATGTGGACTCAGCCTATTCTCAGCGCGTAATAGCCCGTCGCTCACGGGGAAAAGCCATCGAAGCACCTTTCCTTTACCATCATGGCGACTATTATTACTTGTTCGTTTCCTGGGATTATTGCTGTCGGAAGGAGCAGAGTGACTATAAAGTTGTCGTGGGCCGTTCAAAGCATATCGAGGGGCCTTATCTTGACCGTACAGGAAAGTCCATGCTGAAAGGTGGTGGCACTTTCATATACGAAGGTGACGACCGTATGATAGCCGGAGGCCATAGCGCAGCCTATACTTTCCGTGGCGAGGATTATTTTATCTGTCATGGCTATACACGCGAATACGGAGAATCCAAACTTGTTCTCCGAAAGATTCTTTGGGATAATGACTGGCCAATACTCTTATGCGAGGAACGATAGTCATATTCTTTGTCGCGCTCTTCGTTTCCTGTAATACCATTGATAGGCAGGACAAAGAGCAGATAGACGAACTGAATGTCAGGGCGTATAGCCTGCGCTATGTGGATGTAGATAGTGTATCGCTGTTGGCGCAGAAGGCTTTGTCCTTGTCGAAGCATTATGCTGACGGTCGTAATGAGGCACGCAACAATCTGGCTTTTGTCGCTTATCAGCAAATGGACTTTGACGGAGTGGACAGCATCTTGTCGCTTATTCGTGAGGATAGTCATAACCAGTTGTTGCTGTTGTGTGCGGAAGTGATGCAGATGAAGGCTACGCAACGCACGGGAAATGGCGAGGGATTCTTTGCTGCAAGGAGTAAAGCGGAGGATCATCTGCGACGAATATACGAGGGATGGGATGAAGTTAAGGGACATAAAAAGGCTTTGTTGGTCTATGCCCAGACTGAATTTAATATTATAACTTCGACTTATTATTATTATCAGGAGCAGGATTCTTTGGCTCGGGCGGAAATACACAAGGTTCTGCCCAGTTTACGCCAGCGTGTAGATACGGCTCAATGGGTTTATTATAATTATATGCTCGGTTCGGGTGGGTTGGTCGAAGGCGTGAATGCTGAAGAAGTAACGCTTCGTGAGTTTGATTATCTTTATCGTGCTTATAATATAGCCCGCAGGATGTCTATGGCCTATTTTGAGGCTAACTGCTTGCAGTCTTTTGCGTCGATGTTCTTGCAGCATGAAGAGTTGATTGCCAACCAACGCCTAGACGGCTATCAGGTACTGAAGGCGCATCATGTGAACTGGTTTGAAGATGGCGAAGATTTGCCTTTGGCTTTCGGTCAGCATGCGTTATCATTGTTCCAGCAATACGACGATTTGTTCCAGACGGCATGTACTTATCGAACTTTGGGAGAGATTTATTTCCACAGGGGAGACTATGACGGAGCCCTTGAAAACTATTCCCGGGCAATATATTTAGTGAATCATCATCATCTGACTTATTACGCCGATATCTCTCCCGATACCTTATCGTTGTTCAATCCAGACAATGTGGAACAGCGCGTTGAAATGCAATGGATTAACGATGCGCGCATTTCTACGGTGCCCGAGTGGATAGCAGGCATACGGCAACAACTTATGCTGGTATTCAGTGCGTTGGACATGAAACAGGCGTCGGATTACAATCGTAATGCCTACCTTGACCTTCTGCAGTCTGCCAATCAGAACCTTGAGTTGGAGGAACGCTCTGCAGAACTTGAAACTCAGATGCGTGAACTGCGATGGCGACTTTATCTTAGTGTTTTGCTTATGCTTGCAGCCATTGGGCTGTTTTTCTTCTTCCGTCGTCGTTTCAGACAACCTGTCTCAACTGCTGACAATGTGGAACTGAACGCATTGGCAGAACAAACGGAACAAGTGGAGGAACAACTGCTCGTGAGCAAACAGCACATTGTGGAGAACAAGCGGAAGAATGCGGAGAATAGAGCCAAAGTTTCCTTGGTACACGCGATATTGCCTTTCCTCGACCGAATCGGCGGTGAGGTGAGATATATGGTAAAGAGCGGAAAAGTGGAAAAAGAACGACAGAAATACATAACGGAACTCATTGACCAAATAGAACAATACAACGACATCTTAACAAAATGGATAAAGATGGAGCAGGGACAACTCGACCTGCATATCTCCACTGTTTCTATCGACATGTTGATGGGTATTGTACAGGCTGGCCGCTATGCCTTTGACCAAAAGGGAATCGAACTTAATGTAACACCCAGCGGACTTTATGCCAAGGGTGACGAAAGCCTTACGCTGTTTATGATGAACACGCTGGCCGATAATGCGCGGAAGTTTACTCCCAATGGCGGTAGGGTGTGCTTGTCCGCAGAGGCTACGGATGAGTATGTCGAGGTTAGGGTGGCAGACACGGGCGCTGGTCTCTCGGAGGGTGATGTTGGGTTGTTGATGAACAACAAGGTGTACGATGCCACGAAGATAGGGGACACATCGAACGCGAACAAGGGCACGGGTTTTGGCCTGATGAACTGTCGGGGAATTATTGAGAAGTACAAGAAAGTATCTTCTATCTTTGCTTGTTGTGCTTTTGGCGTACAAAGTAAATTGGGCGAGGGTAGCACTTTCTATTTCCGTTTGCCGCGCGTAATTAAGTTGCTTCTCTTTCTATTGTGCCTGCCTGTATTGACTTGGGGAAATCAGGTGTCTGCATTGTGCGATTCTGTTTATCAGATGAATGTTGAGGGACGCTACAACGAGGCGTTGTCCTATGCCGATAGAGCCTTGTCTGCCTTGAATCAGGAATATCCTCATCAGTCGCCTTTGTTGCTATTAGATACATTGGATGCCAATCGTGAAGGAGCAGAACTGTTGTGGGCACAGGCCGGTGTAGATGCAGACTATCCTCAAATAGTGGAACTGCGAAACGAAGTGGCATTGGCAGCTTTGGCCCTGCACGAATGGAAACTGTATGCATATAACAACCGGATTTGTACACGCTTGTATAAGTTCATCCATCAGGATAAGAGTCTGCCAGGATATTATCATCAGCTTGAACAGACTCACCAGAATAGCAATATTTTATTGGCGTTTATTCTGATTATTAGTGTCGTGATACTTCTTTTTGCAGCCCGTTATCGCCAGCGAATCATGCAAGTATTGTTGCATCGGCAGAATGAGATGCAGGAACAGGCATTGAGCAAACAGGACGAACTTTCGAAGAATGAATATGAAGATGCCCGATTGTATGTCCAAAATCAGGTGCTGGACAACTGCCTGTCAACGATCAAACACGAGTCGATGTACTACCCTTCGCGCATCCGACTGTTGGTAGAGCAGATGAAAGAAAGTGATATCAGTCAATTGTCAGAACTCGTCGATTACTATCATCATATATACACCTTGCTTTGTCGGCAAGCGGACATGCAAGTCAGTCAGCCTGGTTTCAAGCGCCAGAAAGTAGATGTGGGCAGGGTCCTTCGTCGGGCTACTCAGACTTGTACGCGCTTGTCCAAGAAACATGAAATCCAATTGTCATTTGCGACAGAGCCTACTATAGGGGCGGCCAGTGTGGTTGCCGATGAGATTCTGCTGGACTATCTTATAGAGTCATTGTTGGCGGGTATGCTTCATGATAATGCCGAGATAACCATGCTGGCTGAAGAAGATGGTGATTTTGTTTGCTTTATTCTTCGAGACAAAACGATGACGCTGACGGAAGAACAACTTGCAAACCTGTTCTATCCCGACCACAAACATATCTCCAATCTTGTGGCTAAACAAATTTTGCGTGAGCATGATACTTATGCCAACCATCCGGGGTGTCGCCTAATGGCACAGGTGGCAGAGGGCGGAGGATATGAGATATACTTTACATTGCTAAAATCAAAATAATAGTAAGATATGGATGCATTCAAAGTAATTATTGTAGAGGATGTCAAGCTTGAGTTGAAAGGAACCGAACAGATATTCCGCAGTGAGATTCCAGAGGCCGAGGTCGTTGGCACGGCACAGAACGAAAGCGAAGTATGGAAACTCTTCCGTCAGGCAGAGCCGGATTTATTGTTGCTCGACTTGGGATTAGGGGGCAGCACGACGATAGGTGTCGAAATTTGTCGTCAGGTTCGTGCGCGTTATCCTCAGACTAAGGTGCTTATCTTTACGGGAGAGATACTGAACGAACGCCTTTGGGTGGAAGTGCTCAAGGCTGGTGCTGCAGGTATTATCCTGAAGACTGGCGAATTGCTGACACGCGACGATGTCATGCTTGTGATGAAGGGACGGCAGTTGGTATTTAATCAGCCTATACTCGAAAAGATAGTGTCTCGCTTTAAGAAGTCTGTTATGGCAGAGTCTATGAAGCACGACGCTGTGATAAATTACGATATCGATGAATACGACGAGCGATTCCTCCGTCATCTTGCTTTGGGCTACACCAAGGACATGATCGCCCAATTAAAGGGGATGCCCTTTGGTACGAAGAGTTTGGAGAAGAGACAGGTGGAACTGATAAACCGTCTATTCCCAGAAGGGGAGCGTATGGGTGTGAATGCCACCCGTCTGGCAGTTCGTGCGTTGCAACTGCATATCCTTGATATTGACAATTTGGAACCTGACGATGAGTAAAAGACTGGCAACGATAGTAGGAGTGCTGTTGCTGGCAACAATACTGCTAGCGATTGTGGCATCGTGGATATTTTCGGCTTTAGGATACCCATTGCACAATGTGATTTCAGCCGAAGGGCTTCGATGGCTGTTTACCCGTTCGTTGAGGGATAAGCACAATATCTTGCCGTCGTTCATCCTTTTTCTTATTACCGTATCTTTGTATATCCCGAAGGCGAAAGATGGAATTAAAATAGGTAAAGTAGGATGGATTCCGTTGTTATTGCTGTTATTCTTTTTGCCATCCAGTCCGCTGTTAGGTGTGACGGGTGGACTCTTCCCCTCACCGCTTCTTCGGGGTATTGTTCCCGTATTCTGTATGTGTGCTATTCTGCTCGCATTAGTGCGTGCAGTAATGCAAGGAAGACTTACCAAACCTACTGAAATTATTACTTTTCTATCTGGCGCTATTTTGCCTCATAACCATTGGGTTATAGTTTGCTTAATAATGCTCTTTCTGTTCAACTTGATTGACTTTATTCGATGACACAGGACAATCTACTCGACCAACTTAATGACAGTCAGCGTGAGGCTGTTTTGTGCTGCGATGCCCCCTCGTTAGTCATCGCTGGAGCAGGTTCGGGAAAGACGCGTGTGCTCACTTATAAGATAGCCTACTTGATGCAGCAAGGCATGGAACCATGGAGTATTCTTGCCCTGACTTTCACCAACAAGGCTGCCAAGGAAATGCGCGAGCGTATCGGGAAGTTAGTGGGGGAGAGTGAGGCGGCAATGTTGTGGATGGGAACATTCCATAGTATATTCTATCGCATCTTGCTTTTCGAAAGCGACAAAATTGGTTATAGCAGTCATTTCACGATATACGATGACCATGATTCGGTAAGCCTGATTAAGAATATCATCAAGGAAATGGGGCTCGATGAGAAGGTATATCGTCCAGGTGTAGTAGCCCATCGTATCGGTGAAGCAAAGAATGAACTTATCCGTCCGTCCCAGTATGTACAGGACAGACAGATAATGCGACGCGACCAGGCATCCCATATGTCTCGTATTCACGAGATATACCAGATTTACCAGAATCGTCTTCATCAGGCAGATGCAATGGACTTCGACGACCTTTTGCTTTATACTTATGTATTATTGAAGGAATATCCCGAGATCTGTCGGAAGTATGAAGATAAATTCCAGTATGTTCTTGTGGATGAGTATCAGGACACCAACTATGCCCAGCATCAAATAATCTGGCTGCTGACGCAACATCGCCAACAGGTATGTGTGGTGGGTGACGATGCACAGAGCATTTATAGTTTCCGAGGTGCGCGCATCGACAATATCCTGACCTTTCAGCAGATGTATCAGGGAACACGCCTGTTCAAATTGGAACAAAACTACCGTTCCACACAGACTATTGTTGCAGCGGCCAATAGTGTTATCCACCACAATCAACGACAGATACACAAGGATGTCCGCAGTATGAAGGACGAAGGCGAACTGATAGAAGTTTGCGAGGCTTATAGCGACAAGGAAGAGGCTGCCATTGTAGCCCGAAAGATTTACGAACTTGTGCACAACAAGGGGTATGCATACGGCGATATAACGATTCTGTACCGTACAAACGACCAAAGCCGTATCTTTGAGGAAGAGTTTCTCCGTCGTAAATATCCCTATCGTATCTATGGCGGTCAGTCGTTCTATCAGCGCAAGGAAGTGAAGGATGCTCTTGCCTACCTTCGTCTGGCGGTGAATCCACGGGACGAGGAAGCACTTCGTCGTGTCATCAATTATCCGACCCGGGGTATCGGTAAGACCACCCTTGACAAAGTATTTCAGGCAGCCACAGAATATCAGGTCAGTCCCATTCAAGTCATAGAGAATCCCATGCAGTACGCCTTGTCCGTTAATGCCGCGACGCAAGACAGATTGCAGCGCTTTGCTCAGTTCGTTATGGACTTCCATGCGCTTGTTTCCACAGAACAGGCCAATACATTGGCGGTACGGATGTTGCGCGAGTCGGGGTTGTCGGCAGAAATCAATACTGGTCGTGAACCAGAGGACCGTGAGCGGCAGGCCAACCTGCAGGAACTCGTGGATAGTATTTCCTCCTTTGTGGCTGACCGTACAGAAGAAGGACAGTCCGTGTTGCTCGGTGATTTCCTGCAGATGGTATCCTTGCTTACTGACCAGGACCGTGATGTGTCGGACGAGACATCGCCCATCACACTGATGACCATACATGCTGCCAAGGGGTTGGAGTTCCGTGCCGTATTCGTGGTCGGCCTTGAGGAGAATCTATTTCCCAGCGAGATGGCAGCCGATGAGGGAAATATCGAGGAAGAACGCCGTCTGTTCTATGTGGCCATAACCCGTGCCATCGAGCGTTTGTACCTCACATGGAGCCATTCGCGTATGCGTTTCGGACGCTTTGAAAATAACCAACGCAGCCGTTTCCTGAGCGAAATAGATGGTCGCTACTTAACTTCCAATAAGAAGCAGAGCAGTCTCTTCTTTGGCAGTCAGCATCGGGAAAGCCAACCTCGGCCTATGCAGAGAACTACTCCCGTGGCCGAACCAAGACCGATGTTGCGCCCCGTTAAAGCCTACCAGTCGTCTTACACCAGTGCAACACCCTTGCCACAGGGCAGTCAATTGTCCGTCGGCACCTGTATCGAACATCCCCGATTCGGTATAGGAACCATCATGGCACTCGAAGGAACGGGGCTTGACACCAAGGCGACTGTGGACTTTGAAAACGCTGGACGCAAACAACTTCTGCTCCGATTTGCTAAGTTCACAATTAAAAAGTAGAATTTTATCTATCCATATTTTGGTAGTTCGCGTGTTTTTCACTACCTTTGCAACGCATTTGAGACGAACACCCCTAAAGTGGAGCATCGGAGGATGCAAAAAGGAAGGAAGTTTGGGTGAGTGGCTGAAACCACCAGTTTGCTAAACTGACGTGCGGGTTACCGTACCGGGGGTTCGAATCCCCCAGCTTCCGCTCAAGGGGAATGAAAGGCTCGGATGCCATTTGGCGCTTTCGTCTAGCGGCTAGGACACATGCCTCTCACGCATGGAACACGGGTTCGATTCCCGTAGGCGCTACTAAGTTACTGAACATGGAAATCAAGAGTGTGATATCGACCACGATATTACGCTCTTTTTCTTTTATTAGAAATTCAGCGTAAGTGGCTGAAAATCAAGAGTTCCAACATTCTGTGTAAATCACGTCATGCGGTTAAAATAATGTTTAACCTGCGAGTGCGCAGAATGATGGCAAAAGGCAAAAATTGGACATGTTTGGACGTTTGTGTTACCATTTGTGTTACCAACTTTAGCAAAATTTGTGTTACCAGAGCCAAAAAATGAGCAAAAATGAGAAAAATTAATTTGGTAACACAAAATTGAAGCACAAAATCTCCTTCGTCCCTTTATTTGCCGAGGTTCCAGAGGTATTACACCTCTTCCTCTTTGTCTGAATCTGTTGCATTAGCGCAAAATGCACGCAAGATGCAAAAGGAAATTGTTAGCGTCATTTATGACCGCAAGAGAGAGGTATTAAACAAAGGATTCGGCAAGGTAGAAATTCGTATCTATCTTGCAAACAGAGTCCGCAAGTATGTAACCATTCACAGCTGCAACCCTTTCGAGTGGAAGGAGTATCAGTACAGTGAAGAAGTCCGTGCGCAGGTAACTATCTACAAGCGCATTGTCGAACTGATGATCAAGAACAGGGAGGAACTCACCATCGAGAACCTGGACAATCATCTTGGTATCAACACCACACGGACAAAGGAGAAGCGCGAGGTAAGGGAAAAGAAAGCCTCCAGAACCGGCTTCCTCGATTTTTACATGGAGCAGATAGCCAAGGAGAAACTGAAGCCTAACACTTCAAAGCGCAGGACTGTTGTCTTGGAAGCCCTGAAGCGTTATGGCAAACTTAACAGCTTTGCAGACCTCACCCCGAGGAACATCAAGGGCTTTGATGACTTCCTTCATGAAGAAGACCCCAACCGCTCCCAGCCCACCATTCACGACTATCACAAAGTTGTGAAGAAGTTCACACGGATGGCGGCACAATACGAGTACATTGCCAAAGATCCGTATGAATCTCCCCTTTGCAAGTTCGAGCGTGGCAAGAGTCAGGAACGCCGTCCCCTTTTGGAAGATGAACTCATAAAGATAAGAGATTGCAAGTTGGGTCCAAAAGAAGGACGTGTCCGTGACCTCTTCATATTCTGCGCCTACACCGGCCTTTCGTATGTCGATAGCCAGAACTTCGATTTTGAGACGATGACCGAGAACATCAACGGGCAAGTCTATATTGACGGCAAGCGTATCAAGACGGGCAACACCTTCTTCACTCCTATCCTACCACCTGCCATGAAGGTGCTGAAGAAATACAATTACGAAGTACCGCGTATCAGCAATCAGAAGGCCAACGACTATCTACACCTTGTAGAAGTGGAGTGCAAAATCCATAAGCCGTTGACCATGCATGTTGCCCGCCACAGCTTTGCTACTCTGGCCTTGTCCTATGACATACCTATAGAAGATGTTGCACGCATGATGGGACACAGCAATATCAGGACTACCCAAGTGTATGCCAAGATATTGAAGAAGACCATCGAAAGGCACGCTTCCAATCTTGCCAATCTCATCAAGTAGTTAGTCCTCAAGACGATAACAAGTCATCTTCAGCAACTGCGACATTCCTGTTTCTGCGGAGAATGTCGCAGTTATCTTTTCAGCCATGTACTTCTTGCCGTGAATAAGGAATATGCTGCGCACATCGGGTATGTTGTCAGAGAGGAACGAGAAGGTGAACTTCATGCGCTGGTTCACGTTATGCAGTGTGTTCCGCGAGAATGGAGTCATCGAGCCTATCAGGCGCATGGAATAAGCATTGCTCTTCTGTGAGTTATCCGGCATAATCTCAAACTTGTCAATGGTTGGATGCGGCATTTGCGGATGATAGCGAAGCCATGAGCCATCCCAGAAAGCCACATAGATTTTGTCGAAGTACTCCTCCTTCTTCTCCTTCTCCCCGATGATGAGCGTGTTCACCGCCTGTGTCTGGTTCTCGTCCCTGTCCTCTGCGTTGTCATCATCGGCTCCCAATGTTCCGCATTCTATGAACAGCATATCCCCGTTCGTATCGTCCGTGTGGTCGATACACGCCGGTACGATGCGCAGCTCCACCGTCTGTGCGTTCTCGCTCTGGTTAGCTATGCGGGGCCTGAACACATTGATGGGCTGGTAACGCATATAGTGGTGAATCACGGAGCCAATCCTTTGCGTGCGCACACATTTCAGGACAAAGTAAGTGTCCTCCGCACGGCAATAGTGCATGTAGCGATACACCCACGAATTGTACGCCCCCGCACAGTCCAGATAACCATCCAGCGACGACTTCATGGCCGCGATGCTGCTGTAGGAATACACCGACAGCGTACCCCTCACCCAGTCGCAGGAGTAGAACTTCCACATCTGATGCTCACAGTCCGCATACGCCACATTCTTCTGCTCCACATAGTCATCCTTTGTCTCGCTGGCCTCCGCTATCTCCACCTGATGCCCATCCACCACCTTATCAATGACCACTGTCCGTAGGTTGCGTATCGTGGTGTTGTTGAAGGTGAAGGTCATCTTCTGCGTATCATTGTCTATGGCAAACTGTCCGTTCAGCAACAGCTCCACCTGTTCCAGGAACTCGCTCACCGTCCAATGCGGCAGAATCTGGTGCATGTACTTCATATCCCATGTCAAGGGGAATCCCTGACACACCACGAGGTTAGCCCACTGCGAGTTCTCGATGGGCGACAAGTCAAACTCATATCCCGTCTGTGTCAGCACCTGCCGTATTATCTCAACGAGGAAGGGGAACCCCATGATATACGGGTCATCCCACTGATTACCGCCGGCATAGTAGAACTGGCTGCTCGTGGCAATCATCCTGTTCTGTATGTTCCCCGTGGTGTTGTTCACCCACGGCAGACATACGAAACCAAAGTATTCCCCTCCGTCCTCCTCGTCCTGCCGCTGCTTGCTGTACGAGCGCAGGTAGTAGTCCCCATTCCAGTGCGCGTCAATGTCTATACGCGGCATCGTAATCTCATTGATGTAGATGTCATCCAGCGAGGAATAGTAGTTTGTTGCCGAGCGTCCTTCCAAAAACTGCGTCTTCACCTCCGTTTCTGTAGCCGACACGATGGACACGCTCCCGTACTTGTGGAAGTTACGGTCGTGGATTTCACAAGCCAGCAATCCCCGTGTGAAGTCAAAGTCCTTGCGGTAGATATGCCCGAATATGGCGATGTTCTGGGCACACCCACGGATGGGAAAAGTGATGGAGAGCGTGTAACTGTCCGCTCCTGTGAAGAAGCTGTTTTCTGCAATGAAATCAAACGAGGTGCCTTTCTTCAGCACCGCCTCCTTTTTGTCTATCAGTATAATCATGACCTGCGTGATTTCGGTGTCTTGTTTCTCATCAGTCTGTCGTACTCGTCCTGCGCTTGTTTCATCCCTGTCTCCCCCGTGACGCTGTTCACGGTCAGGAACGGCTCATCCAGCCTGTCGCGCAATAGCTTTATGGTATCAGTCAGCCCATTGTCAGAAGCAGGAGGCGTATTCTGCACGATCACCTGCTGCGGTACCGACTGCGACCGTATGGCAGACTGAGCCAGTACCGAAGGAGCCGTTATTGACTGGGACACATCAGAAGAAGAAAGAGAACCTATGGAGTTCGTGCGCTGTGCATAGTCCAAAGCCTCCAGCAAGGGACGTGTGGCAGGATTCTTCACCAGTTTCTGCGATGCCACCCATTCCCCTGCATGAACGATACCCACCGGCTCGTCTGCTGCACCTTCCGGCGTGAAGCCACCGGCTGCGTAGCCCTGTGCCTCCGAAGCCTGTTGCTGCTTCTTTATGGCTGCCACCTGAAGCATACCTGCAGCTACAGCCATTGCTGCCGCTATAGGAGCCATCACGAAGCCCACAACGGGAATTGCCGCTGCCGAGCCGTATGCGTTGATGGCGTTCGTGGCCGTCTGTGCCACCGCCTGAATCACCTGCATGGCAAACATCTTCTTGTTCGCCTCGTTCTTGGCTTTGGCTATCTCCTTCTCTTTCTGCTTCTCCAACCGCTTCACCTTGTAGTTGTTCCCTTCTGCCAGTGAAATCTCGCGGTCATACTTCTGGGTGATTGCTGCCGTCTGTATCTCCAGTTCTGCCT
>JAGCYD010000075.1 GCA_017960985.1 Bacteroidaceae bacterium | reverse complement strand
TCTGCATTTCGGGGTCCGCCTCTTCCTCTTCTTCGTCGGTTTCCTCGTCTGCCTCCTTCTTCTTGGATTTCTTGCCGAATAGTTTGGCAAAAGTCTGATTGTTGAAAGTATAGGAAATATTCTGCGACATGCCTTGGAAGCGTCCGAATCGCCCGTGTGACCATTCTGTACGGTCCGTAACATAGACTTTGCCGTTTTCGTTGATGCCATAGGCATAGGTGGCAAAGACAGCCCTCATACTGAAGGTGTAACTCTTCGTGAGTTTCAGTCGGACACGCATCGAAAGGTCACTCCATGGACGCGAACTGGCTGCCATGTTATAGCTCAGGCTTCCACCCAACTCGTCAATCAGACTGATTTTACGATAGCCCGTCGAATCTCGGTCGGAGCGTATCTTCATCTCGATATTGTTCGACACATCCACCGTGACACTTCCCGTCTTACCGCGCCCTACTGTTCCGTACAAAGCATTGGAATATGGCGAATATGCCACGGTAGAGACATTCCCGTCGGCATCAGTCTTTACATAACTATCCCAATACCCAAAGCGCGACTGACCGAAGTCAGGCGAATAACTGAAACTGATAGAGGGCGTGAACACATGGCGTATGGCTTGTATCTTCTTGCCACCGAACCAAGGCAAGGGCGTCCAGAATCCATATAGTTTGGTGTTAGCCGATATGCTCAAGTTGTAGTTATATACATTGTAGAATCCGTACACCGTGTCCCTGACTGCCGTCTGTGCCTCGTTGTCCCACGACTGCTTTATCTTGTTGGTGTACATACGGTCGGTGAAACTGAACGAAGGTGTGATGTTGATGTACTTGAACACGGTGAAAGACGCATTGATGGGTACTTGATGCCGCATTCCGTTGCGCCAGTCTTTTATCAAGTTGCTCTTGAACAGGAGGTTTTCCTTCGTGGAGATGCTGTTGGAGAAAGTTCCCGTGTAACTTACGGATATCTTCTCATACCAGCGTTCCTTACCAACGGCTTTCTTGCGCTTAAACGGATAGAAACGTTGCAAGGCGATGTTCAATGAGGGCAGAACCATAGTTAGACTGCTGTCACGCATGTTCTGGCTCAGGTTGAAAGTTCCCGAGAGCGTCAAGCCAATACTGGTGAATGTCTTGGAGTATGAGACCGAACTGGTACGCGTGCTCTGCGTATAACTTTCGGGATTGTACATACTCGTCAGGTTGTTGCGCTCATAACTCGATGTGGCGAAGTTCACACTGGCAGAGAAACTCTGTGTCGGGTTGGCTTTGGCATCTTGCCTGTGGCTCCAGGTTATCTTCATGCTTTTCGTCACACTATAGTCGGGCATGTTCTTATCCCCCACCTTCGTGTTCTGATAACTAATATAGGCATTGCCACTGAACTTGTAACGCTTACGATAGGTTGTAGCCCCCGAAAGCCCCCAAGAACCCTTTGTGTAGATTTCGCCAAGCAATTTCAAGTCCATCTTGTCGTTGATGGCAAAATAGTAACCACCATCACGCAGATAAAAACCTCGTGTCGTTTCGTCGCCATAAGTAGGCATGATGAATCCGCTCGCATACTTTTTCGAGAAGGGGAAGAAACCGTATGGAATAGCCAAAGGCAATGGCACATCCTCCACAACTAGATAGGCAGGACCGAACACGACATTCTTGCCTGGTCGCACTTTTGCTCGTGAGAGTTTCAGATAGAAATGTGGATGCTTGGCATCGCAAGTCGTGTATTTACCCGAACGAAGGTACATCACTCCCGTGCTGTCGCGTTTGCTCTCCTCGCTAATCAGGAATCCCTCGCCCTGTTCGGTATAGACATTGCTGATGAATGCCTTTTGTGTCTTGAAGTTGTAACTGATACTATCGGGTTCGTACTCATCGTTCCCCTGTCGGAACACTGGCGCACCATTAACTATGCCCGTAGTATCCTTACGCCCTGTGGCATGTGCCAGGCTCTCGTCCAAATCCATGGTAATCAGGTCGGCTTGCAATTCGAGATTCTGATAATTTACTTTGCCTTCGCCGAAAAGACTTGCCAAAGAACGGTCATAATCGAATGTAATCGAATCCTTTGCGGAATAGTGTACGGGCTGGTCCAAAGCACTCTTGCTCTGCTTCACCGTGTCGCGCCTTACTGTATCCATCTTCGAGGAGTCTGGTGCCACCTCCAGTATTCTTCCAGCCCGCAGCATTTCCAATATGCTGTCTGCCGTGTACGAGTTTAGCACACTATCTACCGTCAGTTGCTTTCGTTTTGTGAGTGCCGTGTCTGTATTGGCAGGAAAGACTATCGAATCGGTATTTGCAAGACTATCGGACATAGAAATACTTCCCTGTGCCGATTGTAAACGCATAGGCACAACACTACTGGCAAGCGCACATAACACACTTGCCAGCAATACCGCTGTCAGTATCCTTTTCCTAAAAAACACGCTCTGCATTTATAATGCAGCACAAAGGTACGATTAAGCGAGTAAAATGCCAAATTAGTAGCGTTAAAATAAGGTAAATCGGGATTATGTAAAGAAAATCTTGTGCCAACTTTCAAATCGTTTCACGCTATCGGAACCAAAATTAAACAAACTACGCAGTGCTTGTTCGTAAGTCTTTTCCATGCCTAATTTGGTCTTGGAATAGAACTTGTCGGCATAACAAATCAACTGCTCTTCCATCGTTTCTGGCGAATAATCCTGTAGGGGCAACGGAAGATGCTGTGCCACAATGTCGGCGATTGTGATACCTGTGCCCGTATGTCGTTCCGCCACCCTTGCATGGCGAGGCAAACCTTCCTGCATAAGCATTTCAGCGCCAATTATTCCGTGACGAATATAGGGTTGAGTGCCATGACAATAAATAGAAGGGGCATCGGTTTGGATAATGCCAATATCGTGGAGCATCGCAGCTTCGTAGATAAACGCACGGTCAAGGTGCAGTTCAGGGTGGGCATCGCAAATACGCAACGCATGGTCTGTCACTTGGCGGCTGTGGGTGAGCAGCAGTTCTTCCAACTGGGGCTGACCTGTATAGAATCGGTGTATGAGTTCTTCGGGATTCATGGTATGAATATCTTTCGTCCCCGATGGATGTAGATGCCGCGAAGGGGTTGTACAACAGGTCTGCCCTGTAGGTCGTAATAACGATTGTCTATCACGATGGGAGTGGCTGGTAACAAATCTACGGCATCAGTAGCCTCGGAACTATCTACCGTAAAGGTGTATTCACGCTGAACTGCCCATGGACACCGTACTTTCAGGGTATAGGTCTGCCCATCCTCAAGATGTTGGAACGAAGTCGTATAAGTCTGGGTCGTGGCACCAGGAAGGGAAAGTACCTCCCAATGGCGCTCATCAATATCCTCACCTTCTGGGAATAAGCAATAGGTTACAAGATTTCCAGCATATCCACTACCTGCAGCATTGGTGATGTTCATCGAAAGGTTTGCTACCAAGTTGTCTCCGTAACGGACGAGTGAATAATCAACCATGCCAAACACAAGCACTGGGGATGTGCCTTGTGTGATGGTTACAGGCATCTGATAAGGCAAAGTAATATCATCACCAGAATAGGCAAGAATACGCTCACCTGTCTGCGAAAATTTGCAATAGACGGGCCATATCTTATGTTCGCCTGGAGCCAGACTGACGGAGGTCAACGCAACATAGTCGGCTTGATGGAAAATATCGTCGTCGGAAGGCAGATATGTGAGTACTTCAAATGTATAATCCAAACTGTCAGATGTGCGGTTCGTTATAGAAAAATCCGCAATAACATATCCCTGAGTATCAGGTTCTCTACGAAGTGTTATATCATCTACTACTACACCTTGGTGTACTTCCGCCATAGACAGGGAATCGAGGACATCAATTACAAAGTCTTCAGGGTGCATAAACAAGGCTGTTTGGTTACTGAAAAAACCTTCACTCTGCCCAATAGGTGTTTCATTGCCTCGCCCTTCAAAGGGATTCAGATAGTCAAGGTCGAAATATCCGTCGTAGTCACCATTGTACCCCCAATTAAGGTGATAATATCCGTCTTCATCTACTCCATCAATATTGAAAGCATGACCGCTCAACGCCATATTATGCCCCGTATAACAGATGGGGCGTCCGTTTTCCAATTCGTTACGCAGCAAGGCGTTCCACGCCTGTGTACTATAACGACAGCGAGGAACCAAATATAGTGTCTGATAGTCAAATACCCGCCATAGCGGTTCAAAAGCCCGCGAAATACTGGCAGAACTACTTGCCACACCCCAGTTCATGTGCGATGCTACTCCACAATAATATACCAAATCTGCAACAGCCTGTGCCTGAGCATCATTGTAACCGTTGCGATAGTCGTTGAGGATATTATCCCAGTCGATTCGCACACCTGGCTCAATCGTGTCTATTACATAATTATCCGTTGCCCATCCATACAGCGTGTCTGCCAGCACTTCTGGATGGCGATAATAATTCATTACCTGTTCCAAACAGGTCGCTACACATCCCGACACGCAGCGCATGGCGGTGTTTCCATAGATAGGGCACCTATTATTGAATGGGGCTTCCTGCGACCGAACACTTTGCAGCAGGGGTGCTACAGCCCTACCCTTCTGTCGTTGGGCATAGCGCGGATATTTGTGGTAAGCTCGTAATATCTCCTTCAGACCATCGGGCATGTCCTCCGTCTCAGTATTGGGATTGAAATTAAGACTATGTGCAAGTACACGCCCATCATGCTTCAAGGCATGCCGTTGAGCGCTAACAGGCAAGATAACGACAAAGAGAAGAATCGGAAGAAAACGGAGCGGCTTCATTTGTCAATATTCATAATACATAGTCAATACCTCCGTACACCCGCAGGGAATCGAACCCTGATCTGAAGAACCGGAATCTTCTATTCTAATCCATTGAACTACGGGTGCATATCCGTACCCACGCGCGACGACGCCAAGGGTGAAATGCATGCAAAAGTAGCAAAAAGTTCGCGTTTGGGCAAGGCTTTATACAAAAAATTACTAACTTTGCAGTCCAGATAGCAAAACAACATAACAACCATATCCATGAGTGAACTTGTGAAACCCGAAGGGTACACAGCCTTGCTCGATTTGAAACAGACCGAGCTTGCCATTAAAAAGATTAAAGACTTTTTTCTCAATAGCCTTTCTACAGAACTTCGTCTTCGCCGTGTCACTGCGCCTTTATTCGTGCTTCGCGGACTTGGACTAAACGACGATTTGAATGGTGTCGAGCGACCCGTTTCGTTCCCTATCAAGTGTATGAATGATGCCGTTGCAGAGGTAGTACATTCTTTGGCTAAATGGAAGCGCATCACATTGGCAGAATACAATATGAATCCTGGATTCGGTATTGTTACCGATATGAATGCCATTCGTGCCGACGAGGAACTGGACAACATTCATTCGCTTTATGTTGACCAATGGGACTGGGAACGCGTATTAAAGGACAGCGACCGCAATTTGGCTTATCTCAAAAAGATTGTAAACAAGATATATAGTGCCATATTGCGCACCGAGTTCTTTATTTGTGAGACTTATCCCCAGTTACGCCCCTACCTCCCCGAGGATGTATTCTTTATCCACAGCGAGCAGTTGCGTCAGATGTATCCCAACATGACTCCGAAGGAGCGTGAAGATGCCATTTGCAAGGAGCATGGGGTTGTATTCATCATAGGAATTGGTGGTAAACTGGCGGACGGCAAGGAGCACGACCTTCGCGCCCCCGACTATGACGACTGGAGCACACCTAACGAGGAAGGATTTTACGGATTGAATGGTGATTTACTCATCTGGTATCCTGTCCTTAACCGTTCCATCGAACTCTCATCGATGGGCATCCGTGTAAATCCAGAATCATTACTCCGTCAACTTGACCTGCAAGGTAAGAATGAGCGGAAGGAATTGTATTTCCACCGTCGTCTGCTCGAAGGAAAACTACCGTTGACAATCGGTGGTGGTATCGGTCAAAGCCGCTTGTGCATGGTGCTCCTGCACAAAGCACATATCGGTGAGACACAAGCCAGTATCTGGCCCGACGATATGCGTAGTGAATGCCGAAATGCAGGCATGACACTCATCTAACGATTTATCGTTGCCTATATTCATAAATTAATCGAGATATGGAAAAAGCAGGCAGTTTCAACCAAATCATCGCCAATGCCATACAGACCTTCTGGGATTGCGATTCCATGACCGACTATGGCATTACCACACTCCAATATAAGGATGTGGCGCGCATTATCGAGAAACTACATATTCTATTCGAGCACAGCGGTGTAAAGCCAGGCGACAAAGTGGCACTCTGCGGCAAAAACCAATGCCGTTGGGGTGCAGCGTTCTTTGCCATCACAACTTATGGTGCAGTTGCAGTACCCATTCTGCATGAATTCCACCCTACACAGATTCACGACATTGTGAACCATAGTGATGCGAAACTCCTGTTTGTGGAGGACAAAATTTTCCTTGACCTCGTCCCTGAGCAGATGCCAAATCTTGAGGGTATTCTAAGTATTGTTGACTATCACCTCTTCTTCAATCGTAGTGAACAGTTGGTTTATGCACGCGAGAACCTAAATCGTCTGTTCGGCGAGAAGTTCCCCATGAACTTCCGAAAGCACCATATCAATTACTATCAAGATAGTCCTGATGAACTGGCTATCATCAACTATACTTCTGGTTCGACGGGCAATTCCAAGGGTGTGATGATACCCTATCGTGCACTTTGGAGCAACCGCGAGTTTGCCCATGAGCGTATCGGACATGCGGTACACAAGGGAGAGAACATTGTTTCTATACTTCCCCTGGCACACACCTACGCAATGGCTTTCGAGTTTATCTACTCTTTCTCCAATGGTGCCCATATCCACTTCTTGACTAAGACCCCCAGTCCATCAATCCTCCTTAAAGTATTTGCCGACCTTCATCCAAGTGCCATTTTTATGGTGCCTCTCATCATGGAAAAGATTGTCCGCAAGGGCATTTTGCCGAAGGTACAGGATATAAAGATGCGCCTTCTTCTCAAAACTCCAGTCGTCGGCGACCGCATCCGCAAAAAGATATGCGAAGGTCTTACCAAAGCCCTCGGTGGTTCATTCTTTGAAGTTATCATCGGAGGTTCGGCACTTAACAAGGAGGTTGAAGAGATTCTCCACGACATAAACTTCCCCTACACTGTGGGCTATGGAGCAACCGAATGTGCCCCGATATTGGCTTATGCCCAGTGGGACTCTTATGCCCCAGGAAGTTGCGGGCGTCCTGCACCGCGTATGGAACTGAAGATAGATAGTAGCGACCCAGAACATGTTCCAGGCGAAATCCTTGCACGCGGCATGAATGTCATGCTTGGCTACTATAAGAACGAGGAATTGACGAAGGAAACACTGAAGGGCGGTTGGTATCATACGGGTGACCTCGGTATCATCGACGCAGAGGGCAATGTCTTTATCAAGGGGCGTTCTAAAAACATGCTGCTGGGTGCCAATGGACAAAATGTGTATCCTGAGGAAATCGAGGACAAACTTGTCACGCTGCCACTCGTAAGCGAGTGTGTTGTCATACAGAAGGGCGAAAAGTTCTATGGTTTGGTATATCCTGACCCCGATAAGGTACAAGAACTTGGACTAACGCGTACCGATGTGGAAGCCATCATGGAACAAAATCGCAAGGACCTCAATCTCATCATTCCTGCCTACTGTTCCCTCTCGGGTATTTGTCTCATGGACGAGGAATTCGAGAAGACACCAAAGAAGAGTATCCGTCGCTTCAAGTACCTCGACTACCCTATTGACATTTGATATTTGCCATTCCTTTTGGCTCTTTAATGACAAACGATGCGGACGAGATTCTGCGTCGTTTATTTTTGTTAAATTATTGCACAGAAATTTTGGTACTGTGCCGAAATTGTCGTAACTTTGCACAGTTGTAATAAAAATGAGCAAAAGAAAGGGCTATGGAAACAGCAGGAAGTTTTAACAAACTGGTATTTGACGCCATTCAGAACTACTGGGACATGGATGCCATGTCGGACTATGAAGTAAGCACCCTCCAGTACAAAGATGTGGCGCGCATCATCGAGAAACTGCATATCCTATTCGAGCATAGCGGTGTAGTGCCAGGAGACAAAGTGGCTTTATGCGGTAAAAACCAAAGCAGATGGGGCGCAGCATTCTTCGCCATCATTACTTATGGTGCGGTAGCTGTACCGATTTTACATGAGTTCCACCCTGCACAGATTCACGATATTGTGAACCACAGCGATGCCAAACTGCTGTTCGTAGAAGATAAGATTTTCCAGAACCTCGATGCCGACCAGATGCCTCACTTGGAGGGTATCCTTTCCATTATCGACTACCATCTTTTCGTCAGTCGAAGTGAAAAATTGGTATTTGCGCGAGAGAACTTAAATCGCCTGTTCGGTGAGAAGTTCCCCATGAACTTCCGCAAGCACCATGTTATCGGGTACTACGATGACAAACCTGACGAATTGGCTATCATCAACTATACAAGTGGGTCAACGGGTAATTCCAAGGGCGTGATGATACCCTATCGTGCATTGTGGAGCAATCGCGAGTTTGCCAGCGAAGTAATGGGTGACCACTTCAAGGCAGGTCGCGGTGACCGTGTGCTGTCCATGTTACCTATGGCTCATACCTACGGCATGGCATTCGAGTTCCTCTATGAGTTCACTATCGGTGCCCATGTCTATTTCCTGACCAAACTTGCCAGTCCCACGATACTGCTCAGGGCACTGGCTGACATCCGTCCGCGTATTCTCATCGTCGTTCCGCTCATCTTGGAAAAGATAGTCCGCAAGGCTGTCATGCCGAAACTGCAAGACCCCAAGGTACGCATCCTCATGATGACACCCGTCATCGGCGAGCGTGTCCGCAAGAAGGTATGCGACCGTCTGTCCGATGCACTCGGTGGAGAGTTCTACGAAGTAATCGTCGGCGGCTCGGCACTCAATAAGGAGGTGGAAGATGTACTGCACGACATCGGCTTCAAATACACCGTGGGCTATGGCGCTACGGAATGCTCGCCCATATTGGCGTATGCTGACTGGAAGACTTTTGTACCAGGCAGTTGCGGGCGTCCTGCACCGCGTATGGAACTGAAAATAGACAGCAGCGACCCAGAACATGTGCCTGGAGAAATCCTCGCACGTGGTATGAATGTCATGCTCGGTTATTATAAGAATGAGGAACTGACGAAGGAAACGCTGAAGGACGGCTGGTACCATACAGGCGACTTAGGCATTATGGATGCCGAGGGCAATGTTTTCATCAAGGGACGCTCAAAGAACATGCTGTTGGGTGCCAACGGACAGAATGTATATCCCGAGGAAATCGAGGACAAACTGGTCACGCTGCCACTCGTAAGCGAGTGTGTTGTCATACAGAAGGGCGAAAAGTTCTATGGTTTGGTATATCCCGACCCCGACAAAGTACGCACACTAGGACTTGCGCGTGCCGATGTGGAAGCCATTATGGAGCAGAACCGCAAGGACCTGAACCAGATTATCCCAACCTACTGCTCTCTTTCGGGTATATGCATCATGGATGACGAGTTCGAGAAGACACCGAAGAAGAGCATCCGCCGATTCAAGTATATGGACTACCCTATTGCCTAAACCATACGGAACATAATGAAGAAGCAGATTTCACTGTTATTTGTGATGGTCTTCGCGACTGTGACTTCCGTGTTCGGACAGAACCGTGAATTGCGGATATTCAACAACGACGAGGTCATCGGGGTGTACTCGGTGGGTGATGTCGATAGCATGAAGGTGGCTCAGCCTGCTGAATTGCAGATATATGACGACGATGTGGTTATCGGGGCGTATGCTGCAGTCAACATGGACAGTATGAAGGTGATTCAGTTTGCCGAGCACGAATATGTGGACCTTGCTCTGCCTTCGGGTACGCTATGGGCTACGATGAACATCGGCGCCAATGCCCCTGAGGAGTACGGTTACCCCTTTGCGTGGGCAGAGACAAAGACGAAAAGTGGGTTTGGCTGGGGTGTATATAAATACAGCTACGGCTCGGAAAAGACGCTGAAGAAGTATATTGACAGAAGCGGTTACGGGGATATCATCGACAATAAGATGGAACTAGACCTTCTAGACGATGCTGCGTACATCTGCTGGGGAATGGACTGGCGCATGCCCAGCAAGGCACAGTTCTTAGAACTCATCAATAGCGAGTACACGACTACGGAATGGACGACGATGAACGGTGTGAATGGTCGCAAGATAACGAGCAATACGAACGGAAAGAGTATTTTCCTGCCTGCAGCAGGATTCAACGGTGGCAGTTATTCTACCACGAACGGCTACTATTGGTCGCGTTCGCTCAACAATGGAGGTCCGTGTTATGCAGACTACCTGATGTTCAGTGCGAATTCAATCTATACAAACAACCGCTATCGTTATTATGGTCATACGGTGCGCGCTGTGAGGGCGCAGTAACTGTCCGTTAATGATTGCAAAAATACTTGGAGAAGCAAAGGCTAATATGTATCTTTGCGACATGAAACGAACACCAGCACTACTTGTTACTCTACTTTTTGCACTGTCCGCTATCTGGACGGGAGTGAATGACTATCAGTTACAAAGGAGTCAGATAGCCGATGACCTCACACATGCTTTGTGCCTAACCGTTGCCGACCAACCTACCGACTGGCTCTCTGCCGATACGATCCGCACTTATAGGCAGCACCTTCGGTTAAGTTACCTACGGGATTCTGCCGTACTCACCTTATGTATGCAGGAAGATGACAAGACTTCGGCTCGTGGCATTTCAGGTGAACGCATAAACATCCGTCCCGACATCAGTGCATACGGCAATGTCGGATTAAGCAGTATGGAAGTATGGTGGATGGCGGACCATCGCCTTTCCTTGCTTTTCTCTGTTC
>JAGCYD010000001.1 GCA_017960985.1 Bacteroidaceae bacterium | reverse complement strand
CCGCGAGGCTGGTAAAATGGGTGTCGAGGGTAAGGAATACGAAGTACAGGATGGTGACATCATGCATTTTAGATTCAATGTGTAAATCCCTAATCCGATGAATCTTGCATTCATAACTTGGAATCCCGACATCTTCCTGTTTCATATAGGTTCTTTTGGTGTTCGCTGGTATTCTCTGTGTTGGGCCATCGGTCTGCTCAGCGTATATCTGTTGGAGGAAAAACTTTTTCGTGAGCAGCGCATTCCCGAAGAGAAGTTCGACCCTCTGGTCTTTTACTGCTTCTTTGGCATATTCATCGGTGCCCGACTGGGTCACTGCCTATTCTACGAGCCCGAATACTTTTTTGCCCATCCTTTGGAAATGATACTGCCCATGAAGCAGGACGCAATGGGCGGTTGGCACTATACGGGTTACGAAGGGTTGGCCAGTCACGGGGGCACAATCGGTTTGATCCTGGCGCTATTCCTCTATGTCCGTCATTCGGGACTTAAAACCTTGACCGTCCTTGACAATATAGCCATTGTTACCCCCATTTGTGCCTGTGCCATTCGTATGGGCAACCTGATGAACTCCGAAATCATCGGCAAAGTCACCGATGTGCCCTGGGCCTTCATTTTCGAGCGTGTCGATATGCTGCCACGCCACCCGGGTCAGTTGTACGAGGCGCTTTGCTATGCATTCTTCTTCGGCATCCATTGGTATTTCTATCGCCGTCGTCCCGAGCGTGTCGGTACAGGCTTCTTCTTCGGCCTTTGCCTCTTCCTCATCTTCACCGCCCGTATCTTCATCGAATACACCAAGGAGAATCAGGTTGATTTCGAGGATGGCATGCCGTTCAACATGGGACAACTCCTCAGTGTTCCTTTTGTCCTTATTGGCGCTTGGAGCATATTGCGGAGCAGGAAAACGGACGAACAAAAATAACCTTCCAAAAGGCTCACAATCCAAAAAAATCATGATTTTTGCGGATTTCATTCCAAAAATATCGCGATTTTTTGGGATTCTGTATATAAATCCGTACCTTTACCGCGGAAAAATCATATAAGGATATGATACGACGCAGTATTGAAAAAGACATTCATCAAAGAATGTTTGACGGGAAAGCCATCATTATTATGGGAGCCCGTCAGGTGGGTAAGACCACGCTAATCAAACAGATTCTCGACCATAATGATGAAAGTATCTTCTGGTTCAATGGTGACGATGCAGATACTCGTAATTTGTTTGAGGATATCTCCGCTACGCGATTGAGCAGCATCATTGGCAATCATCGTATTGTTGTCATAGACGAAGCACAACGCATTACAGACATAGGTATCAAACTAAAACTGATTACAGACCAGATACCCAATGTTCAACGTATAGCTACAGGTAGTTCTTCTTTTGAGTTGGCAAATAAAATCAACGAACCTCTTACTGGACGAAAATGGGAGTACAGATTGTTTCCGCTTTCGTTTGCCGAACTGGTGGAGGAAACCAATCTCATGGAAGAGAAGCGTATGATGCCTCATCGTCTTATATATGGCTCTTACCCTGAAATCGTGACCCATACTGGTGATGAAGAACGCCGTTTGCGCCAACTTACAGACAGTTATCTCTATAAAGACCTGTTGGAATATGATAAGATACAGAAGTCAGACAAGTTGGTAAAACTGGTTCAGGCATTGGCTTATCAAATCGGTTCCGAGGTGTCGTACAACGAACTGGCACAACTTTGTGGGCTCGACCCGAAGACGGTGGACAACTATATAACCCTCCTTGAACAGGCCTACATTGTATTTCGTCTTGGTTCATTCAGTCGTAACTTACGCAATGAGTTGAAGAGTAGTCGCAAAATCTATTTTTATGACAATGGAATTCGAAATGCAGTAATCAGCAATTTCTCACAGATAGAAAATCGTACTGATGCGGGAGCACTCTTTGAGAATTATGTGGTTAGTGAATGTATGAAATACAAAGCATACACACCTTGGTATGCCAACAGTTGGTTCTGGCGCACCACAGCCATGCAGGAAATTGACTACATCGAGGAAAAGGACGGGAAAATCCATGCCTACGAAATTAAATGGAATCCCTCACGCAAGGCTACGGCTCCTCTTTCCTTCCGCAATGCTTATCCTGATGCTCAATTTTCCGTCATCAATCGGGATAACATCGAAGAGTTGTTACTATATAGGTAAGAATAAATAATTCTATTCTTGCTTCCTTTGTTTCCTTTATTTTGTTTATCTTTGCAATAAACTTAAAATAGTCAATAGGTATTATGGCAAAGACGGAAGGGCTTACCCCGATGATGAAGCAGTTCTTCGACCTGAAGGCGAAGCACCCCGATGCCATATTGTTGTTCCGCTGCGGTGACTTTTACGAGACTTATAGTCAGGATGCCATAGAGGCATCTGCCATTTTGGGCATTACGCTAACCAAGCGGAATAATAAGGAGGCGAGCCCCGTTGAAATGGCGGGTTTTCCGCATCATGCATTAGATACCTATCTCCCGAAACTCATCAGAGCAGGTCGTCGTGTGGCCATTTGTGACCAGTTGGAAGACCCGAAACTGACGAAGACCTTGGTGAAGCGTGGCATCACGGAACTGGTAACACCAGGTGTAGCCATGAGCGACAATGTCCTTAACTATAAGGAGAACAATTTCCTTGCCGCCATACACTTCGGTAAGGCCACTTGCGGTGTGTCATTCCTTGATATCAGTACGGGTGAGTTCCTGACGGCTGAAGGCACACCAGAATATGTGGAGAAACTGATGGACAACTTCGAGCCGAAGGAAGTCCTATACGAGCGTGGCCGCCGTCCGCAGTTTGAAGGCTCGTTCGGTACGCGTTACTGTACTTTTGAACTCGACGATTGGGTGTTCACGGAACAGTTTGCCACGAAAAAACTTCTCAAGCATTTCGAGGTGAAGAACCTCAAGGGCTTCGGTGTGGAGCATCTGAAGAGTGGAATTATAGCCAGTGGTGCCATCCTCCAGTACCTTGAGATTACACAGCATATCCAACTCCGTCACATCACCTCGCTCCGCAGGATAGAAGAAGAGCGTTATGTGCGCCTCGACAAGTTCACCCTGCGAAGTCTGGAACTCCTCTATTCCATGAACGAGGGTGGCAAGTCCCTGACGGATGTCATCGACAAGACCATCACGCCCATGGGTGCCCGTATGTTGCGGCGCTGGATAACTTTTCCATTGAAAGAAGTACGCCTCATTGAGCAGCGACTGGATGTGGTGGATTATTTCTTCCGTGAACCTGAATTCCGCGATTTCATCGAAGAGCAGTTACACCCGATTAACGACTTGGAGCGTATCATTTCCAAGGCAAGTGTCGGTCGCATCTCGCCTCGCGATGTGGTGCAGTTGAGGATTGCCCTGCAAGCCGTAGAGCGGATCAAACAAGCCTGTGAGGCCACGAATAACGAGACGCTATGCCGCATCGGGGAACAGTTGAGCCCTTGCGTGGAGATTCGTGAGCGTATCGCTCGCGAGATTGCTCCCGACCCACCTCTGCTCGTGAACAAGGGCAATGTGATTGCCAACGGTGTGAACGAGGAATTGGATAGTCTGCGCAACATTGCCTACGGTGGAAAAAACTATCTGTTGCAACTGCAGCAGAACGAGGCCGAGCGTACAGGCATTTCCAGTCTGAAGGTGGGCTACAACAATGTATTCGGTTACTACCTCGAGGTGCGTAACACCTTCAAGGATAAAGTGCCTGCCGAGTGGGTGCGCAAGCAGACCTTGGCACAAGCCGAGCGTTACATCACCGAGGAACTGAAGGAATACGAAGAAAAGATACTGGGTGCCGAGGATAAGATATTGGCCCTTGAGACACGACTCTTCAACGACCTCGTACTAGCCCTGTCGGAATACATCCCCCAGATACAGATAAATGCCAACCTGATTGGACAACTCGACTGTCTGTTGAGTTTTGCCATGTCGGCACGGGAGCACAACTACATCCGTCCGGTTGTAGATGATTCCTTTGTCATCGATATTCATCAGGGTCGTCATCCCGTTATCGAGACCGAGATGCCTGTAGGTGAGCGTTACATCCCCAACGATGTATTCATCGATAACGAGACTCAGCAGATACTGGTCATTACGGGACCGAACATGGCTGGTAAGAGTGCCCTGTTGCGCCAGACGGCGTTGATAACCCTGATGGCACAGATAGGTTGCTTTGTCCCAGCCGAACGGGCGCGTATCGGTATGGTCGATAAGATATTCACCCGTGTCGGTGCCAGCGACAATATCTCTATGGGCGAGAGTACCTTCATGGTGGAGATGAGTGAGGCTTCGAACATCCTCAATAATCTTTCGTCCCGCAGTCTGGTTATCTTCGATGAATTGGGGCGTGGCACCAGCACCTACGACGGCATTTCCATTGCTTGGGCCATTGTCGAATATATCCACGAGAACAATCGTGCTAAGGCACGCACACTCTTCGCCACACATTATCACGAACTGAACGAGATGCAGTCCACCTATTCGCGCATTAAGAACTTCAATGTCACGGTGCGTGAGGTCGATGGAAAGGTCATCTTCCTGCGCAAGTTGGAGCGTGGCGGTTCGGAACATTCCTTCGGTATTCATGTGGCAAAGTTGGCTGGCATGCCCAGCAGTATCGTAACGCGGGCCGACCAAGTCCTGAAGCAACTGGAGGCAACGAAGAACAACGAAGTCGGTGGAAGTATCCAGATTACAAAGAAACAAGACAATGTGCAGATGAATTTCTTCCAACTCGACGACCCTGTACTGGCTCAGGTGCGCGACGAAATCTTAGGGCTCAACATCGACAGTCTAACTCCCCTTGAGGCCCTGAACAAACTGAACGACATCAAACGAATCGTAAAGGGATAAACAAAAAGGGGAGGCAAATCTGCCTCCCTTTTTTATTGATAGAATATTCTCTTATAAATCTACTTCCAACTCCTTTAGGTCCTCTGAGCGAGAACTATTGCCATAGAATACCTGGTAACATCCAGTATGGGTGTGCATGGTATTGCTTTGGGCATCGAAGAGTTCAAAGCTTTTGGGTGTCAGCACAAAGGTGGCTGTTGCGGTTTTTCCAGCTTTGACTTCAATGCGCTGGAAGGCACGGAGTGTACGTAGCGGGCCATCGGTGTCGGCAGGGTCTTTCACATAAACCTGTACCACTTCGGTACCGTCGCGGTGCCCCTTGTTGGTGACGGGAACTGTCAGGATGTAGTTCTCTCCCTGTTTGGAAATCTTTCCTGTGCCAATCTGGAATTGTGTATAACTGATTCCGTAGCCAAAGGCAAAAAGTGGGTCGGAGAAGTAACGATAGGTGCGTCCCTTCATGGAATAATCTTCATAGTCGGGCAGTTGCTCGGTGGAGCGATAGAAGGTGACGGGTAGTTTCCCGCTGGGGTTCACCTTGCCGAAGAGCACTTCGGCAACGGCTGTTCCACCTTCCTGTCCAGCATACCATGCCTGCACGATGGCATCGCACGATTCCGTTTCGGGCTGCAAGGCAATGGCAGAACCAGAGCAATTCACAAAAACGACGGTTTTACCGGCTTTCTTTAGGGCGCGCAGGAAATTGCGCTGTACGGCAGGTAGTTCGATATTGGTGCGGTCTCCACCTTTGAAGCCTTCAGCATTGACGGGCATCTCCTCGCCTTCCAATGCGGGTGAAATACCACCCACGAATACCACGGTCTTGATGCCCTTCAACTGGTCGATGATGGTCTGGTAGTTGATGATTTCCTCCTTGGCGATGTTCACCTTCAGGTCGCTGCCCCAGTTCTGGACGAACTGATACCGTATTTCTATATTGTATGCCTTGCCGGCTTCGGCTTGGATTACGGTGCGTGTCGGTGTGGTGCGCCAGGTGTGCTGTTTCTGTTTCTGCTCTCCGTCGATATAGACTTCGAAATGGCCTGTACCCTCCACATTCACCACATATTCACCACCCTCTTTCGGGGTAAATACAGTTTCGTATTTACCCGAGAAGTCAGAGATGTTGACATTGGGTGCGAAGTTGTGGAAACCTGCGGTGGTAACGGCTAGTGGTGCGGTGTAGTATTCGGTGCTCACGGGTGCGCCCTCCATGCGGGTGTTGTTCCAGAAAGTACCGCGCATGCCCTTCTTCCCTGCCATCTGGCAGTCGGTATCCATGAGTCCATTCATCACATTATTGTCTGTCAGGTCGCAACCAGGTAGGTATATAATCTTCTGCTGCAAGGCCTTGATGCCGTCGAGTATGGTCACGGTGTGGATAGGTGTACCGTTGTAGTTGCCCCACATCATAGCCGTGTTGTGGGCGTTAGGGCCGATGACGGCAATCTTTTCCTTGTTGGGCTTCAGTGGCAGTACATTCTTGTTGTTTTGCAAGAGTACGATGCTTTGCCGGGCCATCTCTAATGATTTCTGTTGATGTTCGGGCGACGACATCACGGAGTACGGAATTTTGGACCATTCGACAAGTGCAGGATCGTCCATTTCACCCAGGTCGAAGCGACCTTCCAATAAGCGCAGAACATGTTTGTCCACTTCCTTTTCGGTAATAAATCCGCGCTTTACGGCTTCAGGGATGCTACGATAGACATAGTCCCAGCCACACTCCACATCGGTTCCGGCCATAGTACCCACGGCTGCTGCATGAACGGCATCGCTCGAGGTCTTGTGATTCTGGTGGAAGTCGCTGATGGCACCACAGTCGCTGACCACAAGATACTGGAAGCCCCATTCGTCGCGCAGAATCTGCTGCAATAGACGACTATTTCCACAGCAAGGTTCATCGTCGAGCCGCTGGTAAGCACACATCACCTCGCGCACTTTGGCGTCTTGTACCAAAGCCTTAAAGGCAGGCAGGTAGGTTTCCTGCAGGTCGCGCAACGAGACATCGTTGACATTCGCCGTATGGCGTGTGTATTCGGGACCACTATGTACGGCATAGTGCTTGGCACACGCCCACAGTTTGCGGTATTTTGCCGTTTCGGGGCCTTGCAGACCGCGCACTACGGAAACACCCATAACGGAAGTCAGGTAGGGGTCTTCTCCATAGGTTTCTTGACCGCGTCCCCAACGCGGGTCACGGAAGATGTTTACATTAGGTGTCCACACCGAAAGGCTATGGAACTTCTCGTCCTCGCCACCCTTCGACATACGATTGTGGTACTGGGCACGCTGTTCTGTACTGGCAATGTCGAACACCTCGTACAGCAAATCCGGATTAAACGACGAAGCCATTCCTACAGGTTCGGGGAATACCGTTACATTGCCTTGATTGGCAGCGCCATGTAGGGCTTCACTCCACCAATAGAACTTTTTTATACCCAGTCGGGGGATAGCGGGCGATTCGTCAAGCATCAGCGAAGCCTTCTCTTCCAAGGTCAGTCGACTACATAGGTCGCGGGCGCGTTCTTTGGTGCTCAGTTCGGGGTTCTGGTAGGGCAGGAGTTGAGCAGAAACTGTCACTGCCATCCATACCAAAGCAATGGAAATAATCAATTTTTTCATAGGTAAGAATTAAGGTTTAGTTTCGGTTTCTTGTTGCAAAAATAAGAATTTCCGATTAATTCTACGGCAAATGGGTGTATAAAATCAAGGGCATGTCACGGATTTCGTCATCATTTCAGGGATTTTGTATATCTTTGTTCCGCCAATGAATTCGAAGAAGAACCCAATGGGGAGATATATTCTCGTCAATATCGTATTGCTGTTGATGTGCTGTGGAACTTCCGCTCAGGTACGGGAAACCTATACCTGGCAGGATTTTCTGGAGGCAGTGACCGACGACGAGTATGCCGAGGAGCAGGGATGGACGGAAAGTTTGGAGGAACTGGCTGTTATCCACGCTCATCCTTTGGACATAAACACCGCCACGCGTGAGCAACTGTTACAAATCCCCTTCCTGTCGGAACGGCAAGTCGAGGATATCCATACTTATATTTTCTTGCATCGGGGCATGCGCTCCCTGAGCGAATTAATGGCCATTCCATCGATAGACTATGTCACTCGTCGCTATCTTTCCCTGTTTCTCTTTGCCGACCCTGCCATATTCCAGTGGGAAGATTCACTGAATTAACAGACGATACTCAAGAAAAGCAACCACGAACTGTTTACGCGCATGGATATTCCCTTGTATTATCGCAAGGGATATTCTTATCCGCCAAGTGCGGGAGGTTACAACGGGAATCCCCTGTACCATAAGATAAAGTATCGCATGACAAGCCTGAAGCATGTGGATCTGGGTATGCAGGCTGAGAAGGACCAGGGCGAACCTTTCCGCGGGAATAAGGGATGGGATAGTTACGGTGGCTATCTGATGTTGCGCGATATCGGTTGTTTGCGAACGGTGATAGCAGGCGACTTTCGTATGGGATTCGGCGAGGGACTTGTGGTGAACAGCGGATTCTCTACGGGGAAGTCCAGTTTGATGAGTCGTCCATCACAAGGCTTCCGTGCCAAGCGTGGGACTGACGAGGTGAATTACTTTCGGGGCGTGGCTCTGACTTTCAAATTCAAGTCGCTGTCCTTATCTACCTGGTTCTCCCGTCGTCGCCACGATGCTTCGTTAAACGATGACGGCTCGGTCAAGACCATCCTTACCTCGGGTTTGCATCGAACAAATGCGGAACTGCGGAAGAAGAACAATTTGATTGGCAATTTAGTGGGTGGGAACCTACTGTGGATGTACAAGGGATTCCACCTTGGGGCTACGGGCTATTTCCAGCGGTTCCATCGTGAACTATCTCCAGGCGATGCCCTTTATCGCGCTATCTATCCGCGTGGTCAGAACTTTGGCGTGGCAGGTGTGAACTACGGATATACCCATCCTTGGTTCTCTGTGGCAGGCGAGACGGCATACAGCAGCGACAATCGCGGTTGGGCCACTCTGAACCGTATCGCATGGAAAGCATCGGCCAACTATACTTTGAGTGGTAGTTATCGTTTCTATTCCTATCAATACTATTCGTTCTATGCTTCGGCACTTTGCGAGAACAGTGACATCCAGAACGAAAGCGGAGCGATGCTGAGGCTGGATGCTACACCCGTCAGTGGTTTGTCATTGATGGTCTATGCTGATTTCTTCTACAATCCGTGGCCGCGCTATAGCCTGACCCATAGCAGCAAGGGACAGGAGTTTACGACAAATATGGAATATGCCTGGGACAATAACAATAAGATTGCTGTTCGCTATCAGTTGAAACGGAAGGAGAAAAGCGACCGAATGCAATTGCACAACCGTCTGCGTCTGCGATATACCCGTCAGGTCGGTGAGCATTGGGATTTTCAGTCGATGTTCAATCTGCATACCGTGGATGCTACGGCAGGCTATGCCTTTTCGGGTCGTGTCCGCTATCGTCAGGGTGTGGGACAGGCATCCGCCATGTTGTCCTACTTTCACGCTCCCAACTACGATGCCCGAATCTATGCCTACGAGCCCGTGCTTACGGAGATGTTCCGTTATCCCTCGCTCTATGGCTGCGGCTATCGGCTTACCGTTGCCGCCCAATGCCGATTGTGGAAAGAGCGTATTGCCTTGGAATTGCTTTATGGAATGACACGATATACCGACCGCGATGTACAAAGCAGTGGGATGCAGGAAATCCGCAGCCCTTGGAAAAACGATATCAGTGTGCAACTCAGGTTGCGGATATGAGTCTATCTTGTTCGGAAAAACGAAGTAAACTTTGTTTTTCGCTTGCTTATTCGTAACTTTGTCCCCTGTTATGAGCACAGTTATCTATTCGTCGCCCATTTTCGGGCCTGTTCATAGCCGTAGATTAGGTGTGTCGCTGGGCATCAATTTGTTGCCTGCGGACGGGAAGTGGTGTTCATTCGATTGTCTGTATTGTGAGTGCGGACTGAATGCCGAACGCCGTGCAAAGGGCTCTTTGCCCACGCGCCAACAAGTCAGGGAGGCATTAGAGCATCAGTTGCAGCAGATGCAGCAGGAAGGGCCTCGCCCCGATGTGCTGACCTTTGCCGGTAATGGTGAGCCGACCCTGCATCCCGAATTCCCCGAAATCGTGGAGGATGTTACAGCCTTGCGCGACCGCTATTTTCCCGAGGCGCGTATCTCGGTGCTCAGCAATTCCACCCAGATAACCAAGGAAAAGATTCGCAAGGCTCTGCTAAAGACCGACAACCCGATTATGAAACTGGATACGGTAAATACCCAGTACATTCATTTTGTGGATCGTCCGCAGGGCAACTATGCAGTGAACGACATTGTCCGCTATTTAGCGGAGATGGGGAACAAGGTGATCATCCAGACTATGTTTATGGAAGGCGAATACGAGGGGAGGAGTGTGGACAACACGACGGAAGACTATGTAGCCCCGTGGCTCGAGGCCGTACGGAAGATAGGGTCGCGCCAGGTTATGATATACACCATCGACCGCGAAACGCCCGTCGAGGGATTGCGCAAGGCCACTCCGGCTAAACTCGATGCCATAGCCCAGCGGGTACAGGATTTGGGCATCGCCTGTTCGGTGTCATATTAAAAAAGGAGAAGAAAGATGAAGAAGAGTATATTCGGTATGTTGCTGATGATGGAGTCCCTGTTCATGGCCTTCACGACCTTGGTGGCTCTGTTCTATCATTACAAAGCCGGTGAACAAGACTGGTTGGCCTTTGCTGTGACAACAGTCATCACACTGGTATCGGGTATCCTGCTGACCTCCTATGGTCATACCCGACGGGGCCGTGCCCAAAACAAACTTACCCGTAGCGGCAGTTTCATTGTGGTCGGCTTCACCTGGGTCATCACTTCGGTATTTGGCATGTTGCCGTTCATCCTCTACGAAGGATTGCCCCTTGATTTCGCGAGTGCCTATTTCGAGACGATAAGTGGATTCACCACCACGGGCGCCACGGTACTGTCCAATATCGACACGCTACCGCATGGTATTCTCTTGTGGCGCAGCCTGATCCAGTGGATGGGAGGTTTGGGAATTGTGGTGCTCACCTTCGCCCTGTTGCCTGTCAACGACATGAAGAATGCCACGATGTTCCAGGCCGAGATGTCGGGTCTGACCGTCAACCGCCTTCGCCCGAAGATTGGTGCCACTTCGCGTCGTCTGTTTTTGATATACATCACACTGACGCTGGTTTGTGCTGTCATGTATTGGATAGGTCCTATGGGCATCTTCGATGCTGTCTGTCATGCGCTGACCACCATTTCTACGGGTGGATACAGTACCCATACGGAAAGCATGGGATTCTATCATTCCCCCTACATTGAATATGTAGCGATATTGTTCATGTTGATATCCAGTATCAATTTCGGCGTATATTACTACCTCTCCATCTGGCGTCGGCGCGAGGCGATGCACAACGAGGAGATGCGCGCCTTCCTGTTTACGGTACTGGGTCTGGTAGCCATTTTCTGCCTGTTGTTCCGCTTTGCGGTATTTGATGGCAGCGTTGCTATTCCTGCCAATGGCGAACAGATATTCCGAACCTCGTTGTTCCATGTTTCCACCATCATTAGTTCAACGGGCTATCAGGGTGAAATCTTCGACTATGTAGGTTGGGGTACACCTTTCTGGATGCCCACCATTGTCATGATGATTGTCGGAGGTTGTACCGTCAGTACCTCAGGAGGTCTGAAACTGATGCGTGTACTGGTCTATCTGAAGTACGCCATGCGCGAGTTCCGGGTACACATCCATCCCCATGCTGTGGTCAGCGTGAAGTTGAACGGCCGTGTGGTTCCCGAACCGCAGATTCGTCGCGTAATGTCTTTCCTAGTTATCTATGTGCTGTTGCTGATTGTAAGTTGTGCCCTGCTGACAATCTTCATGGGTTTCACCCCCGACACAGCCTTCGGAGCCTGTGTCTCTGCCTTTGGAAACACGGGACCAGCTTTTGGCTCACTGGGGCCTGCGGGCAATTTTGCCGCCGTTCCGGCAGCCGGGAAGTTGCTGTTAAGTCTGCTGATGCTTATTGGCCGTCTCGAAATCTTCACCATCCTTTTCCTCTTCATGCCCAAAGCCTGGCGCATCTGATTCGGGAAAAGACGGTCATCGCACTACTTTTGGTCGTAGGCGTGTTTCGGATAATCCACGGTATAGTGTAGTCCGCGCGATTCTTTGCGCTCCAATGCCTGTCGTGTGATAAGATAGGCCACATTAATCATGTTGCGCAGTTCGCAGATATCCTTTGTCGGCTTTACGCGTTTGAACAGTTCTTCGGTTTCTTCGTAGAGCAAGTCGAGTCGTGTCCAGGCACGATGCAGTCGCAAGTCGGAACGCACGATGCCCACATAGTTCGACATGATTTGTCCCACTTCGCGCATATCCTGTGCAATCAGCACTTTTTCCTCGTTCGACATCGTACCCTCGTCGTTCCACTCCGGCACTTGGTCGTTGAAGGTATATTCATCGATGTGCTCCAACGAATGACGGGCAGCCGCATCAGCATATACGACGGCCTCGATGAGTGAGTTCGATGCCAGTCGGTTGCCGCCATGCAGTCCCGTACATGAACATTCGCCAACGGCATATAGGCGGTGGATGCTCGATTCACCATTCAGGTCCACCTTGATGCCGCCGCACATATAGTGGGCGCTGGGGCAGACGGGAATCATCTGCTTCGTGATGTCGATACCGATAGACAGACACTTGGCATAGATATTGGGGAAATGATGTTTCGTTTCCTCGGCAGGCTTATGGGTGACATCGAGACACACATGGTCGATACCGTGAATCTTCATCTCGCGGTCGATGGCCCGTGCAACAATGTCGCGGGGCGCCAGACTCAGCCGCTTGTCATACTTCTGCATGAACTTCTCTCCGTTGGGCAATTTCAGGATGCCCCCATATCCACGCATAGCCTCCGTAATCAGGTAGGCAGGATGTGTCTCGGCAGGGTTATAGAGCACGGTTGGATGGAACTGAACAAACTCCATGTCCTTCACCGTTCCTTTGGCACGGTAAACCATGGCTATGCCGTCGCCCGTGGCGATGTTGGGGTTCGAGGTGGTCGCATATACCGCTCCCGTTCCGCCCGTTGCCATCAGTGTGACGCGGCTGAGGAAGGTATCCACCTTCTGGGTATCCGGGTCGAGCACATAGGCACCATAGCATTCGATGTCGGGTGTGCGGCGTGTCACCTCCATGCCGAGATGGTGCTGTGTGATGATTTCCACGGCATAATGGTTTTCCAACACCGTGATGCGCTTATGTTTGCGCACCGCCTCCATCAATCCACGCTGGATTTCGAATCCCGTGTCGTCGGCATGGTGCAGGATGCGGAATTCCGAGTGTCCGCCTTCGCGGTGCAGGTCAAACTCGCCCTCTTTCGTCTTGTCAAAGTTCACACCCCATTTCACAAGATCGGCAATACCCTGCGGTGCATTCTTCACCACCTGCTCCACGGCTGCCGGGTCGCTGATATAGTCGCCCGCAATCATGGTGTCCTGTATATGTTTCTCGAAGTTGTCCACCTTCAGGTTCGTCACCGAAGCGATGCCCCCCTGCGCCTTGGCAGTATTGGCCTCGTCCAGAGTCGTCTTGCAGACCAGGGCAATCTTTCCCTTGCCCGCTTTTGCCACCTTCAGTGCATAGCTCATTCCTGCTACACCACCACCGATAATAAGGAAATCGAATTTGCGTATCATGATATTTTTGTTCGATATAGTCGCAAATTTACACAAAAAGACAATTCGTTGTGCCGATTATGGAAATAATTTGTAACTTTGAAGCAAAACATGTAGAAGATGAAACCTTTATCCACCTTTCGCTATCTATTTCTTATTATATATATAGGCGTGTGCGCGCATGCATGGGCTGACAGTATTGCCCATGTTGTACCGCGTTTCAATACCAACACGGTACAGGCCGACGACACCACGACCTGGGCGGGACGCATGCAACAGCAGTTGGATTCACTGATTAACTTGCCCCTGTTCGAGACCACCCAGTTGGGCCTGCACATCTATGACCTTACCGCCGACCGCGACCTTGCCTGTGTAAACCACCGTCAGCGTATGCGCCCTGCCAGCAACCAGAAAGTGGTGACGGCCATTTCGGCCCTTCACCATCTCGGTAGCGACTATCGGTTCAAGACCCAGATGTACCTGACGGGAGAAATCACGACCGACAGCATCCTCGAGGGCGACATCTGCTTTGTGGGCTATATGGACCCTATCTTGTCGCGGGGCGAAGTCTATCAGATGGCGCTGGCACTCAGCAATGCCGGCATTGACAGTATTGCCGGTGTGATATACCTCGACCTGTCGTTCAAGGACACCAACGAATGGGGCTGGGGCTGGTGCTGGGACGACGATTTGACACCCCTGCACCCCCTGTTGGTGGAGAAGAAGGACAAGATTGTCTCCGAGTTCCTTCACGACCTGTCGACGGTAGGTATCCAAGGTGCCAGTGTCGACCGTGTGGTACAGTTACCCTGTCCGCCTTCGGCGCGTTTATTCTGCGAGGCCACCCACACCATGGAGCAAGTGCTGGACCGCATGATGAAGAAGAGCGACAACTATTATGCCGAGAGCATGTTCTATCAGTTGGCAGCCCACAACGGACGCAAGCATGCTTCGCGCAAGGATGCCGTCTCCTGCATCAACCAACTCATCCGCGAGGTGGGACTCTCTCCCTCGTTATACCAGATAGCCGACGGCAGTGGTCTATCCCTGTACAATTATATTTCGCCCGAACTGCTTGTACGCCTGCTCCAGTATGCTTGGAACAACGAGAGCATCCGCAGTTATCTCTATCCCAGCCTGCCCATAGCGGGCTTTGACGGCACGCTCGAGAAGCGTATGCGGAAAACAGCAGCCGAGGGAAACATCCATGCTAAAACGGGCACGGTCGATGGCATATCGAGTCTGTCGGGCTATGCCACCTCTCCCGAAGGCCATGTCCTGGTCTTCAGCATCATCAATCAGGGAATTGCGAAAGCCTCCTTGGGCAAGGATTTCCAAGATAAGGTCTGCGAATTATTATGCAAATAAATACGAACGACTATGAGATACAAACTGATTATTCTGGATGTTGACGGAACATTGCTCAACAGCAATCGTGAACTGACAAAGCGTACGGTAGCCACCCTGCGCAAGGTGCAACAGATGGGCATAAAGATAGCCTTGGCCTCGGGTCGTCCCACCTACGGCATTCTACCCCTTGCCAAAGCCATCGACCTCGGTGTCTATGGCGGTTATATCATTTCGTACAATGGTGCCCAGGTCATGGAAGCCGAGACAGGGCAGATACTTTTCGAGCGCCGTATCGACCCCCAGATGGTACCCTATCTGGAAAAGCGTGCCGCAAAGATGGGCATGACGATGGCCTACTACGACGGCAACGAGGTGGTAAGTACCGACATCAACAACCCCCATGTTCAGGATGAGGCTGCGATGAACGGCATGACACTCCGTCAGGACGACCACCTGTCGTTGAACATGGACGACTGGCCCGCAGAGATTATGTTGGTCAGCGACGACGAGGAAGCCCTCACCAGCATCGAGGAGCACATGCAACGCCATCTGAACGGTGTGATGGACACCATCCACTCCAACCCATACTATTTGGAGGTCGTAGGCTATCAGGTCGGCAAGAGTTACGCCATGAGTGCCCTGGTGCAGAAGATGGGCATCGGCATGGAGGAAGTGCTTGCCATTGGCGACGGCGAGGCCGACATCAACATGATACAGATGGCCGGAACGGGTGTGGCTATGGCCAATGCTACCGAGGGTGTGCGTCGTTGTGCCGATTTCACCACCCTGTCTAATGACGAGGATGGTGTGGCAGTGGCGATAGAAAAGGCCATTGTACAGGAAGCCCGCATTGCCGATGTTCCCATCGACGCAATGAATGCCCAGAGCGGTTCCACCCTGATGGGAGCCTTGGGCATACAATATACTTTTGCCAGCGCCGAGCGTGTTGAGGCCACGATGCCAGTGGACCATCGCACACGCCAGCCGTTCGGCATCCTGCATGGCGGAGCCACCTTGGCTTTGGCCGAGACTGTAGCGGGACTGGGTTCGATGGTTGCTTGTCAACCCGACGAGTTTGTCGTAGGAATGCAGGTCAGCGGAAATCATATCTCCAGTGCCCACGAGGGTGATACCGTTCGTGCCGTGTGCACGCCTGTTCATCTTGGGCGTTCGAGCCATGTATGGAATGTCGATGTGTTTACCAGTACCGACAAGTTGGTAAGTAGTATTCGCGTGGTAAACTCCGTGATGAAGAAACGGGGGTAAGTCTCAATAATAAGTCCCCCTTTATATATAATAAGGTATAATACCCATTAGTTGTAAGCAACTGGGAATCAATCTAAAAATACGATAAAATACCCGATTACCCCATTTATGGTATTGCCCACCTTTACGAATGGCCGTAACTTTGCATCGTGATTCAGTTATTAATCTAAAAAAGTAAGGCTATGATTTATCAGAATTTGACAGAGTTGGTGGGTAACACCCCCCTGGTAGAATTGCAGCGACTGGCTGCCAAGAAAGGTGCTAAGGCACAAGTTGTGGCAAAGGTTGAGTTTTTCAACCCCGGCGGTAGTGTAAAGGACCGTATTGCCTTGAACATGATAGAGGATGCCGAACGCAAGGGAATCCTGAAACCCGGCAGTGTGATTATCGAGCCCACCAGTGGAAATACAGGTGTAGGTTTGGCTTGGATTAGTCGTGTTAAGGGTTACGAGGCCGTAATCGTCATGCCCGAGACCATGAGCAAGGAGCGTCAGAATCTGCTCCGTGCTGCAGGTGCTAAGTTGGTGCTCACCGACGGAAGCAAGGGTATGAAGGGCGCCATTGCCGAAGCAGAACGCTTGCGCGACGAAACTCCAGGTGCCGTTATCCTGCAACAGTTCCAAAATCCCGCAAACCCAGAGATACATCAGAAGACCACAGGCGAGGAAATTTGGCGCGATACCGACGGTAAAGTTGATGTGTTTGTAGCCGGTGTAGGTACGGGTGGAACCGTATCGGGAGTAGGTAGCACGCTGAAGAAGCACATCCCCAACATCAAAGTGTTCGCTGTTGAGCCAGCCAGCAGTCCCGTCCTGAGTGGTGGCAATCCTGGTCCTCATAAGATTCAGGGTATCGGTGCAGGTTTTGTGCCCGACACCTACGACAAGAATGTCATCGACGAGGTGATTCCCGTTTCCGACGACGATGCCATCCGTACAGGTCGCGAACTCAGTCTCAACGAGGGTCTTTTGGTAGGTATCTCCAGTGGAGCAGCCACCTTTGCTGCCCTGCAGTTGGCCAAGCGTCCCGAGTTTGCTGGCAAGCGCATCGTGGTATTGTTGCCCGATACAGGCGAACGCTATCTCAGTACCCTGCTTTATGCATTCGAAGACTATCCATTGTAATATTAGGTTTTTAAGGAAAAAAGAAAAGAATACAACTATGAGCAATAAACTCCATTTCGAAACCCTACAGTTGCATGTAGGGCAGGAACAGGCCGACCCGACGACAGACTCGCGCGCCGTTCCCATATACCAGACCACATCCTATGTGTTCCGTAATTCACAGCACGCTGCCGACCGTTTCGGTCTTCGCGATGCAGGTAATATCTATGGTCGTTTGACCAACTCCACGCAGGGCGTGTTCGAAGAGCGCGTTGCAGCCCTCGAGGGTGGTGTGGCAGGTCTGGCCGTTGCCAGCGGAGCCGCAGCCATCACCTATGCCCTGCAGAATATCGCACAGGCAGGCGACCATATCGTAGCAGCCGACAACCTTTACGGTGGTTCCTACAACCTCATCACCCATACGCTGGCCACACAGGGCATATCGAACACCATTGTCCGTGTCAACGACTTGGCTGCTCTCGAGGCTGCCATCCGTCCCAACACCAAGGCCGTGTATGCCGAGACCTTTGGTAACCCCAATTCCGATGTAACCAACATCGAGGCTGTAGCCGAGGTGGCCCATCGTCACAACATACCCCTGATTATCGACAACACCTTCGGCACGCCCTACCTCATCCGTCCGTTGGAGCATGGCGCCGACATCGTTGTCCACTCCGCCACCAAGTTCCTCGGCGGTCACGGCAGCAGTTTGGGCGGTGTCATCGTCGATGGCGGTAAGTTCGACTGGAAGGCCAATGCCGACAAGTTCCCCTCGTTGGCCAAGCCCGACCCCTCGTACCACGGAGCCGTATTTGCCGATGTGGCAGGCCCTGCCGCCTTTGTCACCCGCATCCGTGCCGTCATTCTGCGCGATACCGGTGCAGCCATCAGTCCCTTCAATGCCTGGATACTGCTTCAGGGTGTCGAGACCCTCAGCCTGCGCGTAGAGCGCCATGTGGAGAACACGATAAAGGTAGTCAACTTCCTTGCCAACCATCCCAAGGTGGCACAGGTGAACCATCCCTCCCTTCCCTCTCATCCCGACCACGAACTCTACAAGAAGTACTTCCCCCACGATGGCGGTAGCATCTTCACCTTCGAGATAAAGGGTGGCGAGAAAGAAGCCTGGAAGTTTATCGATGCCCTCCAGATATTCTCCCTGTTGGCCAATGTTGCCGATGTCAAGAGTCTGGTCATCCATCCCTATACGACCACCCATTCGCAGTTGTCGCCCGAGGAACTGGCCCAGCAGCACATCACCCCGGCCACCATCCGCCTGTCGGTAGGTACGGAACATATCGATGACATCATTGCCGACCTCAGTCAGGCATTCGACAAACTCTAATCGTCCCATGAGAATCATCCTTGCCGACCATCAGGAGGTCACCCAGTTCGCCATCATCCAACTTCTGCAGGAAGTAGGGTGCCGCGCCTACGAGGTAGAGAAGGTAGGCAGTATCGCTGCCATCAAAGCCGCTCTCCACGACTGGTCCGATGTCAAGGCCGTGATTCTCGACTATACGACGCTAAACACAAGCGAGGAGGAATTGCTCCTGTTGCACCTACGCTATCCGCAGGTGCAATTCCTCCTTTTCAGCGACCAACTCAGTCGCGACCTTCTGCGCCGCATGCTCTTGGGTAGTACCCAGTTCAGCGTAGTGCTGAAGGATTCCCCCCTCCACGAAATACAGGAAGCCCTTGCCCTGACCGTTCGCGGTCGGCAGTACATCTGCACCGATGTTCAGCAGTTGATAGACGCCCCCGAGAAGGAAGAACCCGACCGTTCACCCCTCAGCAAGACCGAGAAAGACATCCTTCGCCTATTGGCGATGGGCAAGACCAGCAAGGACATAGCCGCCGAGCGCTATCTGTCGGTCTATACCGTCATGACCCACCGCAAGAACATCTTTCGCAAACTTCAGGTCAACAACGCCCAAGAAGCCATTCGCTATGCCCTCCGTGCCGGTATTGTTGATCCGTTGGAGTATTACATTTAATCCCACCCTTCAGGCAACACGATATTCTCCACTCCCTTTGCTTTGGCAAAGAGCGGAGCAATCTCCTCGTTACGGAATCCGGCAATGCCACAGCCGATGCGAGTGACGAGGAAAGTCAGGTCGGGGCGCGACTTGGCAAAGTCGATGAACTCATCCACATACGGTTGTATGGTTTCCACACCGCCCTGCATGGTCGGTATGCCGTAACTCTGTCCCTGCAGTCCTACGCCCTGTCCCCAGATGGCACCGAACCGTTCGAAGGCCAGTAGGGCAGCACCGCCACCATGGCTACCGCTCAGGTTCGAGCCGAATACGAAAATCTCGTTCGGCCCCAGTTCTGTGATTCTCTCGGGAGTGTGTCTCTTTTCCATAGTCTTATAGATTTAATGCTATGGGCAAAGATACGAAGAAAAGCGAAATAAAAAAAGGCTAAACCAGCGATTTGGATTAGCCTTTTTCTGTACCCAGAGCCGGGGTCGAACCGGCACGGGTTGCCCCACTGGTGTTTGAGACCAGCGCGTCTACCGATTCCGCCATCTGGGCCTTTGCGGGTGCAAAGGTACGAATAAGTGAGCGAATAACCAAAAATTCTTCATCAAAAATGCTGTAGTCTGCTCCCCATCACCCTCTTCAAGGCCTCAAAGGCAACATCGCCCGTACAGTGGCTGGTATAAAAATTTGTCTGTGGATAATCCCTTGTCAGTCGGTCGCCCAACGCCATCAGTTCTTCCCCGCTCTCGTGTCCGTCGATAAGGTGAAAACCGCCCACAACCGTCTTCACGAAGCCGGGACAGGCCGCAAGAATGTTCTCCAGTCCGCTGTGGGCACAGCCCGTGAACAGCAGCCCGTCGGTATATAGTGCCAGTTCGTGGCGGAAGTCGTCGGCAACATATTCCCCTGCCGTTTGCTCCACGAACAGATGGCGATTGCCCTGTGGCAAGGGATGAATTTGGGGGATATTTGCGATGACATAAATCCCCTCGTCAATCTCCTGTGTATGGTCTATCGGCAGCAGCCGTTCCTCCATTCCCTCCGGCCATGTCGTAGTGATGCTGTGCATCGTTCCCCGTTGGGAAAAGAACTTTCCGCTCAACGCCTTGGGCGACACGATAATTTTCGCCCGGTTGTTTATGTTCAGGAAATGACAGAGTCCTCCTGCGTGGTCGCTATGTCCGTGGGAGATAAACACATAATCCACCGTTCCGAGGTCTATGCCCAGACATTCTGCATTGCGGATAAACACATCGCTTGCTCCCGTGTCCAGCAAGATGCTGTGCCGTCCCGTTTCCAACAGAATCGACAACCCGTGTTCCGTTGCCATTCTGCTGTCGCAAGTCCTATTATCCGACAATACTGTCCACTTCATATCTTCCGTTATTGGTTATTGTTATTCTCCTCTGCTGCCATCGGCATAGTTTCCTCTATAATCTCGTAACGCTGTGCGTGGTCTTGTAAAAAAATGTGATTCAGTGTATATTCCAGTGCCGTCAGAGTCTTTTGCCTTACTTTCGGTTTGAGTTCACACTCCCAGATAGTAATGCAGTGCCATCCCATTTCCTTCAGTTTCTGCCTTTCTTCTGCATCCCGCTCTTGGTTCCGCCTGATTTTATTTACCCAGAACTCACGGTTTGTCTTCGGAATCTTACAGCACTCCGAACTCACAATTGTGAATTGTGAATTATGAATTATGAATTGTGTGTGGTGTCCATGCCAAAAACATCCATTCACAAAGATGCAAGTCCTGTATCGCCTCAGCACAAGGTCAGGATGCCCAGGCAACCTTGACGAGTTTAGCCTGTATCGGAATCCTCTGCTCCACAGCCACTTCCTAACCACGATTTCTGGCTTCGTTCCCTTCGAATGGATGGCGGCCATATTATTATGGCGTTGTTTGCTGACCAAAGCAGCAGAGTCAAGCAGCTGTGAGGAGAGATGGTCGGGCATTATAATTTCTTCCTATATTTTAATACCTCCTCAGCCGTGCAGAACAAGGGTTCGCCCGTAACATATTCCTTAGACTCCTCTAGGTGTTTTTGTTTCATGTCAGTGAGCAAAGCTTTTATATCCAAATGGCCGATGTTCACCTGCTCGTCAAAACGGAAGAAGAAATGAGGACCTTTCACATCAAATGGATACCATGTTCCACGCATTCTTTCTTCCGTCACTTTGCTTGCCGTATCCTTTACATGGAACACACGATATTCACTAGTTGTTTCCACTCCATCTGTATAAAGGATGACAAATTGAACATTTTTCTTGCTATAGAATCCTGCAGTATGTGCACCTGCTCTTGGTTCTTCACCTTGAACCTGTAAACGCACATTGTAAACTAACGACCCCTTATCGTTATTCCCTAGTATCCATTGCAGATGCGCTTCGTCCTTGTAGTAACCGACTAAGATACCTTTACCTGTGTATCGTTCCAGATAGTGCAGCGTCAACCATTGTGATGGCATGTTCACAGGCTTCTGCAGCTCTTCTTCTACTTTTTCTTTTAGAACCTCCTTCGGGTCTTTCCCCATATCGCATTTCTCAATAACGAAGTGTTGTGATAACTCATCGTATTGTGCTTGTGTGTTTTCTAAGTTTTTCGTGGGACGCGCGTATGCGAAATATGTTGTCCGTTCCTCACCGTATGGCTGAAATATTCTGCCATTGAGTTCGTAGAAGTGTTGTTGTAGATACAATGCTCCATCCACACCTAATCTGGCTCGCATAGCATATATAATGAATTCTTTTTGGATAACATCTCTTATCTCGTCGCGGAATATCTTATGGACATGCTGCTTCCATTGTGCTTTCTCGTTTGCCTTGTTACGTCCATAGAGATAAAGAATATAGAGGAAGTTGACATCATATTGAGAAAGGAAAAGCGTATCCCTATCAAACAGTCTGTCTGGGAACTGGTAAGAAACCTTGGTGCAATGCTTACCTCCTTTATCAAAATGTTTTTTGATATTGTTTTCACCATCATTATACCGATGGTCTTTATAGACAAAAGCGCTGATAAAGAAGTTGGGTATCACATCGTATCCTTCTGTCAGTGAGTTGTCCTGCAGGTGAATATCACTGAAATTTTCCTTGTCGGCTTTCCGCTGCGCTTTTTCCTTCTCATCAAAATGTGTGTCGTCAGCTGCAAACAAATTGACATTCCATTGAATGACGTTCCGGGCGTATGTATATTGTTTGTAGATGGATTCCGAAGTTAATGAGTGCCCGCTCTTATAGTACTTGCTGTCACCGATGTAATACACCTCTCTGTTCGTTTGGGCATCAGCCGATGTCAGTGCCAGATCGGTGTAAATATGATCCACTCGCTTCCCATCATCCTGATCTGCCAATCCCTTCGGTATTTTGTTGTGTGGCGTACCAATCAGCTCGTCAATCATCGCCTCAAATACAATATTGAAGCTCTTGGCCAGAATATACTCTTGGGCATGGGTATTGATGGCTATGCGATACGAGTTTTCGAAGAAGGCATAGCACAAATCCCATAGCTGCAAGGCTTTGTCTGAGAAATACTTGTATTTGATTTGCATCAGCCTAGTCTTACCCATGCCACGCAGATACTGTTCAAACTGTCTACCAGTTATCAGGTCATACTGTATATTGATAGGTGTATGAAAACCATACTCGCTATTTAAATAGTTCAATATACTATAGAAGATAACAAACAGTTCTTCTTCGTAGTTGATGATGCGCTTCTTGTTTATAGGGTTCAGGTAAATCACATCATTCCCCTGTACAAATGCTTGAGAGTGGCTGATGGTCCTTGTCCAGTTGATTTTGTTGTTTCCTCGATGCAGGTTCTTGATAGTGAACAGCACGAAGTCCTTGTTTTCCTGATTGAAGTTGATGAGCGACAGAACAATGTCTAAATAGGTGTTGGCACGATGACGTTTGCCTCTGCCTGCTTGTGGCAGATGTTTATAGAGAATAGCTTTACTGTCAGGGTTGGCTTTGTAGAAGACACTCAGTGCACGATATATCCACACAGAGAACTCATAGATAAACTTTCGGTATTCCTTACTCAGTTTCTTCTGCCCCTCTGGTGTCAGCACCTGTTCCGGACTTACCTGTTCTCCATTCGGTAATTCCATGCCCACTAATGTCTCCTGTTCTGTCAGCAACACCTTAGGCAGGATGAACACACAATCATGCAGATGTGGATTATAGAAATATCCCACATACTGTACGCTCACCTTCTTGTTGACGTCCTGCAGGACATAAATGTCCTTCAAGACCTTCTCCACAAGGCAGCTTTCGTATTGGTGTTCTTCAAATAGGATGTACATATATTATCTACTTAGATAACTTCTTTTCGGCACCCTGGCAAATTACAAGCAAATTAGATAGACTTCCTTATCGTTCTAATATATAAGTATTTATCAAAAATGTGTCTCGCGAATAACCCTCTTTAGCAAATTATAAGCAAATTAAACTGCCGCCCATATTGGAACATAACGCATATAGCGTTTCGCTGTTTTTGGATCAAGTGCCTTTACTTTATTTTTATCTATAGCCTCTTTTATTAGTCTGGATATACTACCTGCAGAAGATTCCTTCAATCCAAACCTGTCTCTCAAAGAGGTATTAGTCAATGCATCGCCTTGAATATACATCAAACATGCATGAAGATAACATGACCATATCTTGTCATCTGGAGGGATATTCTTGAACTCCATCTCTGAGAAAATAGTAACCTTAGTAGATTCCTCAAATACTTCTATCCTTGGTGCAGGCAGGTATTGTATCTCGCATGCTAAAACCATTCTGTCCCATCCTCTGCCCAATTCTTCACACATCTTCATTCTACGCATGAGAGACGCCATTTTTTCGTTTCTAGATTTGGGAGGATTATCAATAATTCTCATGATATCCACCAAGGGTGTGCCGGGATTAGTCACTTCTATTCGGTTATCAAAAACCTCCACGACCGGGCCTGCTCCTGTTATATACAGATCTTGATGGATTAGGCTATTGGCTATGGCCTCTCTTACTGATGGTAAGGGGAATCTGCTCTTTGTTGTCAATGCTACAGATGCCGCATCTTCGCTGCTTGGCAAAAGAGCACTCACAAACCTTACAATTTCCTCGAAGCAAACAGCATAACCGCTATTAAAGGTCTCTTCTTTTTGAATAAACAATCTGTTTTTTCCTTGATATTGAACTATCCGCATGGCTTTACGTCCCAATCTAGGAAAAGCATTCAAATCTTTGGCAAACAAGATTGCACCTAAATTTGTGATGCCATAAAGTCCATTGTCAAGCGTGATGGCAACTCCATCTTCTATAAGATAATGCATCACCTCCTTTTCTTCGGTTGGCTGAGGAATCTTTAGCATAGAAAAATAAACTCCACTATCAATCATCCTCAGCACATCGGCATATCTCAAATCCTTGGTAGGACACATATCT
>JAGCYD010000007.1 GCA_017960985.1 Bacteroidaceae bacterium | reverse complement strand
GCGCCGCTGGTCTTGGCATAATGATTCTCCACAGCAGCCGAAGCTACACCGCGTGTTATCCATTGGTCGGCATCGTAGCGTGGTTCGGTTGTAGGGCCAGGATAAGACGAGTTAAAGTGGGTGATATCCACATCGGCATAGGTTGTCCAGTGTTGCGACAGGTCGTAGCCCACCTTGGCATAGCCGCCATATTGTTCAAAGCCCATACGCGGACGATGGTTGTCCGAACGATTGTACTGGGCAGCCACGGTAGAGAAGAACTTGCCCTTGCGCACTTGGTTAGATGCTTCGCTCTGTATCGTCGCATAACTACCTGCACCGAGATTCAACTGCGTACGCACGCCGTCTTCGTGCATCCCTCGTGTGACAATGTTTATCACACCGCCCATTGCATTGCTTCCATAAAGCATCGAAGCAGGACCGCGAAGTATCTCTACGCGCTCTGCCATCAAAGTCTGGTAACTATCGGCGATGGGATGTCCATAGATACCCTGATATTGGGGATGACCGTCGATGAGTACAAGCAACTGGCCTGCACCACCCGATACGCCACGCAGATTGATACCGCCTGCCGCACCTGTGGAAACACCGTAGCCCATCATCGAACGGGATGTAACGAACAATCCCGGTACTTGCTGACTGACGGTATAAAGGATGTTGGGCTGTTGGTTCTTTGTCAGTTGCTCACGATCGATAACCGTCACCGTAAAGGGCAGATGCCGCACATCCACGGAGTCACGGGCACCCGTCACTACGATTTCGTCCAAACGGACACTATCTTGTTGAGCCACAGCCGTTCCTCCAACAAGAAGGGAAAGGCAGAGGGCCATATACTTACGCACCATCACACGATGGGTTGAAAATTGCTTTTTCATGATTCTGATATGATAAATAGTTTGTCATTACGGCGTATCTTTGTCCCAATAGGGATGCTAATGTGCCAGCTTTTCTTTGCCACTTCCACGGGATGAAGGTCGTAGCGGATCTCTTCAACCGAAGCATATACGGCTCCCGTAGTAGGCCCTGTAACAAGTATGCGGTCACCGCGATGCAACTCGCAGGCCTCTATCTTGAATTCTGCTACACCCAACTTTGAGTAGTAGCGCACGCCCTTGCCACAATAGGTCTTCTTCTCCGTGGCAGCCGAGCCATGTCTATCCGTCCACTCTCCGAGGAACTGTCCCTGATAGTAGCCGTCCCAGAAACCACGATTGAACACACGCCCAAGGCGTTCGTCCCAGCCCTTCACCTTCTCCTCGGTAAAAGTACCTTCCACAACACTCTGTATCGCTTCCCGGTAACAGCGCACTACGGTATCGACATACTCCGCACCACGCGCACGGCCCTCTATCTTGAACACCCGAACACCAGCCTCCATCATCTTGTCGATAAAGGCGATGGTCTTCAGGTCTTTGGGACTCATGATGTATTTGTTATCCACAGTCAGTTCTGTTCCCGTCTCTATGTCGCGAACGGTATAGGAACGACGGCACAACTGCATACACTCACCACGGTTGGCAGAGCGACCGAGGTTGTTCAGACTGAGGTAGCACTTCCCGCTGACCGCCATACACAAGGCTCCGTGACAGAACATCTCGATGCGTACCAACTCACCACTGGGGCCACAGATATGTTCCTCCTGTATCTGTCGGTATATCTCTGCCACCTGCTCCATATTCAGTTCACGAGCCAACACCACGACATCGGCAAACTGGGCATAGAAACGCAGTGCCTCGATATTGGAAATATTCAGTTGGGTGCTTAGGTGAACTTCCAGTCCGATTTGTCGGCAATAGGTCATCACCGCCACATCCGAGGCAATCACGGCACTAATCTCCGCCTGCCGGGCAGCATCCAGTATCTGTCGCATCAGGGTAAGGTCGTTGTCGTAGATGATGGTATTTACCGTCAAGTAACTCTTTACCCCACAGGCACGACACTCACGCGCAATACGCTTCAAATCGTTGATGGTAAATGCCGAAGCCGAATGGGCACGCATGTTCAGGTGTTCAATACCGAAGTAGATGCTATCGGCACCTGCACGCAAGGCTGCCGCCAGACATTCCGGCGAGCCTACGGGGGCCATTATCTCAAATTCATAATTCATAATTCACAATTCACAATAGGCTTAACGGTCTCCATGATATCGAACAGTTCTTTTGTAGTTTCGGCACGGAGCATACGGATACGAGTCTCACGGAAGTTGGGAATGCCCTTGAATAATGGCGATGCTGCCAGATGCCGACGGCTATGGAGAATTCCACGATACTCGCCCAATCGTTCCACACTGGTCAGCACCTGCTGCTTGAGTACATTCAGTTTCCAATCAGGAGTAAGTGTATCTACTCCCCTCCCTATGGGGGAGGGGTTGGGGGCGACTGGGGTCTTTAGAGAAGCCACTGAATGTGGCTGCGGCCCCACAAAGGGGAGCGAGTTCCCACTCGCGACGGAGGACAGGCTGTCTTTTATCTCCTTAAATATCCATGGACGGCCAAAGGTGGCACGCCCCACCATAATGGCATCCACACCATAGCGCTCGAAGCACTCCTTAGCACGCTCGGGTGTGGTGATGTCGCCATTGCCGATGATAGGGATGTGCATTCGGGGATTGCGTTTTACTTCGCCTATCAAGGTCCAGTCGGCCTCGCCTGTGTACATCTGACTACGGGTACGGCCATGTATGGTTAATGCTTGTATGCCACAATCCTGTAACTGTTCGGCAAGTTCCACGATAATGCGATGATCTTGGTCCCAACCCAATCGTGTCTTCACGGTCACAGGCGTATCGGGCACAGCATCTACTACAGCTCGGGTAATCTCCAGCATCAGGGGGATGTTCTGCAGCATGCCTGCCCCTGCTCCCTTACCTGCCACACGCTTCACGGGACAGCCGAAGTTGATGTCAAGAATATCGGGGTGAGCCTGTTCGACGACAATCTGTGCGGCATCGCGCATCGCCTCCACAAACTTTCCATATATCTGTATGGCAACGGGGCGTTCGTCGTCGCAAACCTCCAACTTCTCCACCGTGCGGTTCACACCCCGCACCAGCGCATCGCTCGACACAAACTCACTATATACCAAGTCGGCTCCCATCTGCCTACACAGCAGACGAAAGCCTATATCCGTCACATCCTCCATCGGTGCGAGGAAAACTGGGTATTGGGGGAAGGATATGTTGCCGATAGTCATAGCAGCGACTAATCTTTCAGATTACTCGGAATACTCTGATTATTCAGAGTAATCGGATTATTCGGATTACTCAGATTACTCTGATTACTCGGATCATTCTGACTACTCTGCCCCTTCAGCATCCTCACCTCCTCTTCTAACTGAGCGATACGCTGGCGCAGTGCGGCATTTTCTCGCTGAAGAGCAGTAAACTGAGCATCCTGCTGTTGGCGATAGCCTGTGCGGGCAGCATGCATGCGCTCCTTAATCCCCCCCTGCTCCACAAAGCGTTTTTGTTGTGTCTTCAGCAGTTGCCCCAACATGTAGATGACCTGATGACAAAGTGTGATACCAAGATTGGCCATTTCTTCGTCAGTCATACAGGCAGCCTTGCTCTTGTATTGCTGGAAGAAAAGGTCGTTGCGAGTCCAGTTGCGTAAAGGAGCAAGGCGTGGATGACTGGTTCCCCATTGTGACAAGGAACGAGTGCGCAAATAATCCTCGTAATCGTCTAATAACTCTTCTATGCTGGCACGCGCTACATTGGTCAGTTTAATTTCCGTTTCAGACGAAGTAGCCGCTGCCTGATTGCCCTCGGCGATGTTCTGCTTGCCCGAGCGCGCCGCTTGCACCATTTGGTCCACCGTTCTGTCACCATGAGCTGGAAGGAAACGCTGACAGAACAGAAATGTGAGGTCGTAAAGAGCTTCCGCCACCTTGTACACCCGCAGTTGGCGGTAATGGCCGTGCTGAGGCAGAAATAAATGGCTGTCTCTCGAATCACTCGGAGTACTCGGAATATTCTGAGTATTCTGAGTATTCCGAGTATTCTGACTACTCAGATTATTCTGATTATTCTGATAATCCCTCATCCTCAACTCTTCTTTTGGCTAAATGCCAAGGCATACATCTTTATCTGCTTCATCATGGCCAGCAGACCATTGGAGCGTGTGGGGGACAGATGCTCGCGCAAACCTATCTTCTCGATAAAGTACAGGTCGGCATCAAGGATGTCCTTGGGCGTCTGGTCGTTCAGCACACGGAGCAGCAAGGTGACGATACCCTTTACAATCAGGGCATCACTCTCTGCCTGAAAGTGAATCTTGCCGTCCACCAAGTCGGCCTGTAGCCACACACGACTCTGACAGCCGTCAATCAGATTCTGCTCCGTCTTATACTGCTCGGGCAGGGGCGGCTGTTCGCTACCCATATCGATAAGCAGTTGGTAACGATCCATCCAATCGTCGAGTTCGGTGAACTCTTCTATAATCTCGTCTTGTATTTCGTTGATGGTCATATTCTCTGATTATTCTGACTATTCTGATTACTCGGATTATTCTGATTACTCCGAGTACTCCGATTACCCTTCTCACTTCTCACCTCTCATTATACACCATCTGCAACACACTCTGCCCCACAGCCTCCAGCACCTCCGTATCGATATTCTCAGGCGTATCGTGTACCGTATGCCAAGTCGGTCCGAAACTGCTGGGACCATCCTTGTGATAGGGTACGATGTCTATACAGGGGATGCCTGCCGTCTGGTTGATGCTCACATGGTCGTCGGTAATATAGCCTCCCTTGCTTATGGGGAAATAGTGCCCGTAGCCTATTTGTCGGGCAATGTGCCAGAGCATATCCGCCACGGGTTGGGCATAGGTCATCGAATACCCCTCTTGCGAGAAGGTTGCGCCTCGACCGCCCACCATATCGAACAAGATACCGTAACGCGCCTGATAGCCGTTTTCCACAGCCTTCTCGCTCCAATAGGTCGAGCCCAGACACCAGGTGTTTTCCGCTGCCTCGTAGTTTCCTTCGTCCCATTGTGGCGTACCACAATCCTCGGCATCGAAGCAAATGAAGTCTATGCCCGTCTTGAAGTTCGCATCTCCGCTCAGGATGCGCGCCAACTCCAGCAATACAGCCACGCCACTCGCACCATCGTTGGCGGCCAAGACAGGGGTATGATGATTCCGCTCGTCGCTGTCGTTATCTGCCCAGGGACGCGAATCCCAATGGGCACAAAGCAGGATGCGGTCGGGGTTGTTGGGATGAAGGCTGGCAATGATATTCCGACAGGGCAGTTTTGAACCGTCGTAGGCGACAACTGTCGTCGTCTGCTGCTCCACAGCAAGTCCCATACCCTCAAATTGCGACACGATATAGTCCCCACATTGTTGCCACGCTCTCGTACCTGGCACACGAGGGCCGAAGTCACATTGTGCCACAATACTTTGCATGGCACGCTCCGCCTCGAAGCGTGGACAGGGTTGCATCGGGATAGTGTCCGACATATTGGCTCGCTGTGTCTTATTTCCACAACAAACCAATACCATGTAAAATGTAAAATGAAGAATTAAAAATGTATAGTACTTCATAGGCACTTTCTCATCACTCTCAGAAAATTCTCTCCCCATAGCAAGCGGAGTTGTGCCTCACTATATCCTACCTCGACAAGTTTCCGGGTCAGATTTATCAGTTCACTGGCATTGGCAACTCCTGGTACGCCACCGTCACCGTCGAAGTCCGTTCCGATACCGACATGCTCGATGCCCATGATGGATACAGCATGATTGATGTGGCGTACAGCATCCTCGATGGTTGCCTTTCCATCCGTACGCAGGAAACCCTCGTACAAAGTCACCTGCATCACCCCACCTTTCTCGGCAAGGGCTTTCATCTGCTTGTCAGTCAGGTTACGCGGATGGTCACACAAGGCACGACAGTTGGAATGACTGCATACGATAGGCACGCTACTTAGTTCCAGAGCATCCCAGAAACTGCTTTCTGCAGCATGACTCAAGTCCACCATCATGCCCACACGGTTCATCTCACGGATGACCTGCCGCCCGAATGCACTCACGCCACCATGTTCTCCCTTTCCGCGGGCAGAGTCGCAAATATCGTTGTTCCCATTATGGCACAATGTCATATACACCACCCCACGCTGACGGAAATGTTCCACCAACGACAAGTCGCGCCCGATGGCATATCCGTTCTCTATACCCTTCATGATGGCCTTCTTGCCCTCATGCTTCAACTTATATAGTTCGTCGGGTGTACGGGCAATGCCGAGATACTGGGGTGTCTTTTCCGCCAAGGCGTCGATACCGTCCAAGAGTTCTTCGGTATGAGCCGTCACTTGGCGAAGCGTTTCCTCGTCACGCTCTCCCTGCGGCAGATAAGCCACCATGATGGTGGCATCGAGATGTCCCTCCGTCATCTTGTGCAAATCCACCAGAATCTTCGGATCGCGTTGTTCAAAGTGAATATTCTGGTCGAAGAACATCGGCGTGTCGCAATGACTGTCGAGTGTCAGTATGCGGTTGTGGATATCCACGGCATTGCGATACGAGCGTGCCTCGCCCACAAACCACTCAAACAACGGCATCATCGTGCGGTCGTCCCGCAGAATAAAGCATTCGGGATGCCATTGTACGCCAAGAATGCTCTTATGCTCTGTGCTTTCGATAGCCTCTATCACCCCGTCGGGGGCTGTAGCACTGATACGGAAGCGTTCGCCAGCACGGCTCACGGCCTGATGATGGAACGAGTTCACCTCCAATCCGTCCACGCCCATAATGCGGTGCAAGAGCGTATCTTTCTCGATGTTTACCGAGTGCGATGGGTATTCGCGGGGTAAGTCCTGACTATGGTGCAACAGTTTCCTATCAGGCATAGCCTCCTCCAAATCTTGATGAACACCGCCACCTAATGCTGCCGCCAGCATCTGAATGCCCCGACAAATGCCGAGCATCGGAATCTGACGGTCATAGGCCAGACGGATAAGCAACAATTCAGGCAGGTCCCGTTTGGGATTGATAGTATGCAGATTGGGACTTGGCTCCTCACCCAGATACTTCGGGTCAAGGTCGCCACCGCCCGACAAAAGCAATCCGTCGATATGGTCGAGGGTTGTCAGCAGAGCTTCGCGGTCTTCATACGGCGGAATGATGACGGGTGTACCTCCCGCTTCCAGAATGGAGCGGAAATAACCCTCTGCCAGTTCACAGCCCTTCTCGCCAAAGTTTCCCGTGATGCCAATTACGGGTTGGCGCTTGTGGCTAGGGAATTGGGCATGTAGTTCATCGTATGAAGCCTCCCAGACCATTAGCCCTCTATTGTTGGTACTTGTTCTTCGCGTTGTGCGCCAATGGGCACTTCCTTCTTGATGCTCTGGTTCAGCGAAATCAGCGTCTCCGTAGCCATCACACCAGGAATCTCCTGAATATGTCCATTCAGCAGTTCCATCAGATGTGAGTTGTCACGGGCATATAGTTTGATGAGCATCGTGTAAGGACCTGTCGTGAAGTGGCACTCCACGATTTCGGGAATCTTAGCGAGTTCTTCCGATACGGACTTGTACATCGCACCACGCTCCAGTGTGAGTCCTACGAAGGTACAGGTATTATAACCCAGGCTTCCGGGATTTACATGGTAACCCGAACCGATGATCACCTTCATGTCTATCAGTCGCTGCACGCGCTGATGGATTGCCGCACGGCTCACACCACACTCCGCTGCCACATCCTTAAAGGGTGTACGGGCATTACTCGAGATAATCTCGAGAATCATTTTGTCAAGTTTGTCTATCTTTTCCATAACAATTGGATAGTTTTGCTTGACACAAAGTTACAAAACCAACTGCAATTATACAAATTCTACACAAAAAAAGCTCCGTGCAACCTCACGGCTACACGGAGCATCTATTTGCTTTCTTCTTTTACAAGATTTAGTTAGGGTATCAAAAATCTTAATTTTTAATTTTTAATTTCCCCTGGGACTACCAATCCCACTGTACATCATCCTCCTTTGCGGCAGGATCGTCACTATCATCACCAGTGCCACCATAACCAATACCAATATTAGTACTAACTGAAGCAGCAAGTGGCATCTCCACATTCAATATCAGAAGCTCAGCTTCTGGAGCAATATACATCTTCTTCATATCTAGTTTTAATTACAATTTTCGAATTACGAAGTTACGAAAATATTACTTAACAATAACTTTCTTACCATTGTTGATGTAAATGCCCTTCGTAGCAGGCTTAGCACCAAGCTTGCGGCCATTCAAGTCGTACCAACCATCAGCAGTAATTCCATCAGCATCAAGAGCATCAATAGAAGTTAAGATGCCATCAAGGTAAAGATTACTCTCCTTAACAAAAGAGATTCCAGCTGCAGCTAAAAAGTCAGAGATGCTAATATAAGCACGCGTAGCCTTCATCTTTACTGCACCAGAGGAAGTATAAAATTTACCATCGCTCATCAAGTACAAATCATTGGCTGGAACGGCTGCACCAGCAACATAGTTGCCTTTAAATATAATATCCGTGAAAGTCACGGCTTCCTCAGCTATGCCAATCTGCTTTGCCTCAGTAGTATTTGCGTTGAGAGCAATAGTATTAAATGTATAACTGCTTTGAGATGCCGAAGGCTTAACAATGTAAGGAGCTCCTGGCACCATAGAACCAGTTAAAGCCGTAAAATTCAAAGCTAAAGACTCATTGCTATCATCATAATCAACTCCTGTGAAATTATACACCTCAACAGCATCACCAAACAACAACTTTTGATTTGCAGCAGTTAATCCAAACGGTAAACATACGGTAGAAAACTGATTAGCTGTAAAAGCGCGATCAACCAATACTTTGGCTCCTGATTTAGCAAACGGAATCCAAGTAGAATTCTCACTTACAGTATAATGATCTACTACGGTTACAGTGAAGTTAACCTGAGCTGGAACTACGGCATAACCGCTTCTTGCCAGCTTCCAATCAGCAGTGTTACAACTATATACAGTACCAACTGCATTAGCGCCGCTATCCTCAAACTTCAAATACAAGATGTTTCCCGTCAAAGCCTTAAACATCGTTCCCGATGTTGTTGCACATGTAAACCTATAAAAGCCCGACTTATCCGTGCATGTAGTAGAATGGTCCGTACACAAATCACCAGCTTGAGCAGCTGTGATAGACAAAGCACTATTATTAGTGTAAATATCTCCACCTGCATCTGAGAAACTCTCATCTGTGCTTATGTTAATTGGTACATAAACAATACCGCCCTGAGGAATTTCCACATTGGGGATTACGAGAGAACCAGCAGCATAACTGTACATAACAGAAATGCAAGCAAGCATAAGTAAATATATCTTTTTCATTGTTTTTATATTAAATTTTTAACTATACTTTATATTACAATCACTCTTAATCTTATTATTCAGCCCAAATTACATCTTCATCAGCAACAGGCTCTTCGATATTAACTTCAGCCTTTACTGCTGAGTTATAGATACCAATAGCGCCAGAGAAGTCTGCAATGTCAATAACACTATCAGCAAAAACATCTGCAACCTGAAGATAGAATGTACCAGAAACGCTACCATTATTATAATAACCTATAATAGAAGAGGCGTCTGCAATATCTACACCAGCAGATCTATCCACATCACCGAGGATACCTGCAAGGAGGTTGAAAGCAGGAAGAGTAACCACAGATGCTGCAGCAGCATCGTTAGTAACCGCACCATCAGTGGTGTTTGCGGCATTGTTTCCCTCTGCCCATGCATTAGCTGCGGTAGAAACCGTGATAGTCAGAATATCACCATTTCCTGCAGTAAGATAGCAAGCGTTACCACCGTTACCAGTAGAGTAACCAATGAAAGTTGCGGCAGCGTTTGTTGTTGTGTTAGCTACGGCATCGGTGTCCAGCGTATAGTTGCTGGCAGCACGACCCGTAAGAGCAGATGACACATAAGTAAAACCTGCAGGAATAGCAACCTTCACCTGGAAGTCGCGAACATCTGCGGCATTGGTCAAACCAACAGTAATCACACCCGTAGAACCACTGATCATGTTTACATCACTAACGGTGTAAGTGTCAGCCTTAGCGACTACGGAACCCACGAGGGCTACTGCTAAGAGTAATAGTTTTTTCATAGCTTTAATATTTAAAATTGAACATTTATTCACACTGTTTTGCACATTTTCGCACAATATTCCGAGTGCAAATGTAGGCATAAATATGCTACCACAAAAATATTTCGACTATTTTTTTTCACTTTAACCCAAAATTTTTCCTTTCGTACCGAATTTGTATGAAAGGAAAGGCTCTCTCCACCCTCCACTATCCACTCCCCACTATATAATATAATGGTACGCGCGCGAAGGAGCGAAAACAATAAAAAGAGAAGGAGTGCGTTATATATTATGATGATTTGGACAGACAGAATTAGACAAGTGAAAATTACGCTGGTGCTGTCGGCAGTCGTAATTGCCGTAGCATCGCTGGTGGCTTCCCATATGTTGGTGCGTGACCTCGTGAAAGAGGAACATACCAACATGGAGATATGGGCGGAGGCTATGCGCTCGCTGAACAATGCGGACGAGGCCACGGATCTAGCACTGGTTCTGAAGGTGTTGGACGGGAATAACAACATCCCGACCATCGTCATCAACGATGAAGGAGAGGTTCAGGCCTACCGCAACCTGAAGGTGAAGGGCAACACGGGGGCGGATTCACTCCAGTACATCGCCCGAAGGGCTCAAAAGATGAAGTCGAACGGCAATGTCGTGCGCATCTACCTCGATACACAGGCGCCCATGGGAGGACTGGAATATATGGAGGTGTGCTTCGACGAGAGTCTGATGCTGCAACGACTGGCATACTATCCTTATGTGCAGTTGGGCGTGGTACTCATCTTTGTGGTTGTCGCCATCTTCGCCCTGCTCAGTAGTAAACGGGCTGAGCAGAACAAAGTATGGGTGGGGCTATCGAAGGAAACGGCACACCAACTGGGAACGCCCATCAGCAGCCTGATGGCGTGGGTGGAAGTGTTACGCGAAACTTATCCGAAGGATGAACTTATCCCTGAGATGGACAAGGATGTGAAGCGACTACAACGCATTGCGGAGCGCTTCTCGAAAATCGGTTCCCTGCCCGAGCCCAAGCCCGAAAACCTGAACGATGTCATTCAGAATGTGGTACAATATATCAGCCGACGCACCAGCAACAAGGTGAAAATCAGCGTACAGATGCCTGAGCACCCGCTTATTGTGAAGATGTCGGCGCCCTTGTTCGAGTGGGTTGTAGAGAACCTGTGCAAGAATGCCATCGATGCGATGGACGGGCACGGCAGCATCACTCTGACCGCACGCGACGAGGAAGAAGTGTTCTCCGTAGAAGTGGCAGACACGGGCAAGGGAATTCCCAAAAACCATTTCCGTAGCGTATTCACGCCTGGTTTTACCACCAAGAGCCGCGGATGGGGACTCGGACTATCACTGGCCAAGCGCATCGTGGAGGAATATCACAAGGGACGCATCTTCGTGAAGAGCTCGGAACTGGGCAAGGGTACGATTTTTAGGATTGAACTTAGGAAAAAATGAAACCACCACCCACTCTTCACTAAAATCCCAAAATATTTTGGTTATTACGAGAAGTTTTCCTAACTTTGCAGGCCGATTAGAATAAAAACGATAATAAACAACTAAAATATAAAGAAAAATGGCACATCCTAAAAGAAGGCAGTCCAAGACCAGGACCCTCAAAAGAAGAACACACGACGGAGCTGTAGCTCCTACGCTGGCAGTTTGCCCTAACTGCGGCGAGTACTATATCTACCATACCGTTTGCCCCGCTTGTGGCTACTACCGCGGTAAGGTTGCAATCGAGAAAGAAGCGTAATCTAAATAAGCACTAAAAGGGAGTTAAAGGGGAGTTAAAGGGGAGTTAAAAGCCGATACTTCTCTTTAACTCCCTTTCTTAATATCTATGGAAAGAATTAATGCAGTAATTACTGGTGTCGGCGGTTATGTGCCCGACTATATCCTAGACAACGAGGAGATGTCGCACATCGTCGAGACCAGTGACGAATGGATAATGGAGCGCATCGGCGTGAAGACACGCCACATCCTGAAACCCGAACAAGGAAGTGGCACCAGTTACCTGATGACCCGTGCGGTTCGCCAATTGTTAAAGAAGACACAGGCCGACCCCGACAGCATCGAGGCCGTAATCTGTGCAACAACCACGCCCGACTACCATTTCCCCTCGACAGCTTCACTTGTCATCGGCAATATCGGACTGAAGAATGCGTTTGGCTTTGATATGGAGGCTGCATGTTCGGGCTTCCTCTATGCTTTGGAGGCAGGAGCCAGTTATATCCGCTCGGGGCGTTACAAGCGTATTATCATTTGCGGTGGTGACCACATGTCGTCGATGACGAACTATGAGGACCGCAATACCTGCCCCATCTTCGGCGATGGCGCTGCCTGTGTGATGCTGGAAGGCACAACGGAGGAAGTGGGTTTGCTGGACGGATACTACCGCGTGGATGGACAGGGATTCGAGAATCTGCACATGGCCGCAGGCGGTTCGGCACGCATGCCGAGTCACGAAACCGTGGATGCCCGCGAACACTTCGTATATCAGGAGGGCAGGGCTGTATTCAAGCATGCTGTAACAAAGATGTCGGATGCCGTAGAGACCATCGTAAAGCGTAACAACCTGACGAAGGACGACATCGCATGGGTGGTACCCCACCAGGCCAATGTTCGCATCGAAAGTGCCGTAGCCAAGCGCATCGGGCTGAACGAGGACCATGTAATGATTAACATCGACCACATGGCAAACACCTCTGGTGGTACATTACCCCTCTGCCTCTGGGAATACGAGCCCAAACTGAAGAAGGGCGACAACCTTATCCTGACGGCCTTCGGAGCAGGCTTCACCTGGGGTGCAAGTTACCTGAAATGGGGCTACGACGGTGCAAAAGAGGCCGCCAAGAGCCCTGCGGAGTTCTATAAGGAGGGGGACATCTCCCGAGCCGAATGGTATCGGCTCAGGGAGTCGGAGTAATCTGAATAATCGGAGTATTCGAGAAGCAAGATGAGTTTTAAGTCGGGATTTGTAAATATCGTGGGGAACCCCAATGTGGGTAAGAGCACGCTGATGAACCTGTTGGTGGGTGAGCGCATATCGATTGCCACCTTCAAGGCTCAGACCACGCGCCACCGCATCATGGGCATACTGAATACCCCCGACATGCAAATCTGCTTTTCGGACACACCAGGCGTGCTGAAACCGAACTACAAACTGCAGGAAAACATGTTGCAGTTCAGTGTCGGTGCCCTGCAAGATGCTGACATCCTGCTCTATGTGACCGATATGGTGGAAACACCCGACAAGAATGCCGACTTTCTGGAACGGGTGGGGAAACTCGAAATACCCGTGCTCGTCCTCATTAACAAAATAGACAGCCTCACCCCCAACCCCTCTCCAAAGGGCGAGGGGAGTAGCCAGCAACAACTCGAAGAAATTGTGGAGAAGTGGCAAAAGTTGCTGCCCAAGGCTGAAATCATCCCTATCAGTGCCCTGCACAAGTTCAATATCGATGCCGTACTGAAACGCATCAAGGAACTACTGCCCGACGGTCCTGCCTATTTCGACAAGGACCAATGGACGGACAAACCGGCACGCTTCTTCGTGACGGAAATCATGCGCGAGAAGATTCTGCTGTATTACGACAAGGAGATTCCCTACGCCTGCGAGGTGGTCGTAGAACAATTCAAGGAAACAGACAAGAATATCCATATCAACGCCGTTATCTATGTAGAACGCGAAAGCCAGAAGGGCATCATCATCGGACACCAAGGCGTGGCGCTGAAGCGCGTATCGACCGGAGCCCGTAAAAGTCTGGAGAAGTTCTTCGGGAAGAGCATCTATCTGGAAGTGTTCGTCAAAGTGGACAAGGACTGGCGAAACAACGACCGTGCACTACGAGCGTATGGGTATGATTTGAGAGACTAAAGAATAAAGACATGAGTAACCTGGTAGCTATCGTGGGACGCCCGAATGTAGGCAAGTCCACACTCTTCAACCGACTGACACAAACCCGCCATGCCATCGTTAGTGACGAGGCAGGAACGACGCGCGACCGCCAGTATGGCAAATGCGAGTGGGCTGGCCATGAGTTTTCCGTGGTAGATACTGGCGGATGGGTAGTAAACAGCGATGACATCTTCGAGGAGGAGATTCGCAAACAGGTGAGCGTAGCCACAGAAGAGGCTGATGTCATTCTGTTCCTCGTGGATGTGAACAACGGCATCACCGACCTCGATGCAGAGGTGGCGGAAATTCTTCGGCGCACCCCCAAACCCGTCATTCTCGTTGCCAACAAAACCGACAATAACGACCAGCAGTATCTGGCTGCCGAGTTTTATGGGCTCGGTCTGGGTGACCCCTACTGCATCTCTGCCACTTCGGGCAGCGGTACGGGTGACTTGCTGGACTATATTGTAGAGAGCCTGCCCAAGAGCAGCGACGAAAGTCCCGAAGCCAACATTCCACGCTTTGCCGTGGTAGGACGCCCGAATGTGGGAAAGAGTTCTATCGTGAATGCCTTTATCGGTGAAGACCGTAATATTGTGACCGACATTGCCGGCACCACGCGCGACAGCATCTATACGAGATTCAACAAGTTCGGGCTGGACTTCTTCCTGGTAGATACCGCAGGAATCCGCCGTAAGAACAAGGTGAGCGAGGACCTGGAGTTCTACAGCGTCATGCGTAGCATACGCGCCATTGAAAACTCGGATGTATGTATCCTGATGATTGATGCCACGCGAGGCATCGAGGGACAGGACATGAACATCTTCCAAGTGATACAGCGCAACCAGAAGAGCCTTGTGGTGGTGGTAAACAAATGGGACCTCGTTCCCAACAAGGACCAGAAGGTGATGGACACCTTTATCGATGCCATCCGCGAGCGCATGGCTCCTTTTACCGACTTCCCTATTGTATTCGCCTCTGCCCTAACGAAACAGCGCATCTTCAAGGTGCTGGAGTGTGCCAAGGCCGTATATGAAAATCGCATACGGAGGGTATCTACGGCAAAACTGAACGAAGAGATGCTACCCTTGATTGAGGCCTATCCACCCCCATCGATGAAGGGTAAGTACATCAAGATAAAGTATTGTATGCAGGTTCCCGAGACACGGGTGCCCACCTTTGTCTTCTATGCCAACCTGCCACAATATGTAAAGGAACCCTACCGTCGTTTTCTCGAAAACAAGATACGCGAACGCTGGGATTTCAGTGGTACGCCCATGAATATCTTTGTAAGGCAGAAGTGACCTTATGAAAAAAAATACATTATATATCCTATCTCTAACATTTACCATTTCCCTGTTTGCCGCATGTAGTAACAAGGATTCGCGCAAGGCTGCCTGTCTGGCCGCAGAACAATACTATGGCTACTTGATAGACGGAGATGTAGAGAGATATGTGAAGGCTATACACGACTACGACGAGTTGCCAGAGGAGTATCGCAGTCAGTTGCGCGATATGTTCGCCCAGTATCTGGACAACGAACAGAAAATGCGCGGAGGATTGATACAGGCGCGTGCCCTTCACGACACAATCGTCGATAACATGTACGCCCACATCCTTATGGAGGTGACTTTCGGCGATAGCACTCAGGAACAAGTATTTCTTCCCCTTGTCCTTACTGATAACGGCTGGAAACTGAAATAAGCCTTATTCCTGATTGGCTTCTTTTACCTTTCGGAACAAATCGCTGGCGAAGATGAAGGAATTGAGCTTCTCGTTTGTAGAAGTCATGATTTCATCTTTCGTACCCGTCCAACCCACGGAACCCTCGTGAATGTAGAGAATCTGCTCACCAATACCCATTACAGAATTCATGTCGTGGGTGTTCATGATGGTGGTCATCTTGTACTCGTGGGTAATGCTGTGAATGAGTTCGTCGATAACGAGCGAAGTCTTGGGGTCAAGACCTGAGTTGGGCTCATCGCAGAACAAATATTTAGGATTGAGGGCTATGGCGCGGGCAATGGCTACGCGCTTCTGCATACCGCCCGAAATCTCACCAGGCATCTTCTCCTCGGCTCCCTGTAGATTGACACGGTCGATACAGAACTTGGTGCGCTTGATACGGTCGGCTTCGTTCATATCGGAGAACATATCCAAAGGGAACATGACATTCTCCAATACCGACATCGAGTCGAACAGGGCTGCGCTCTGGAATATCATACCCATCTCACGACGAAGCAGAACACGCTCGCGCTTGCTCATACGAACAAAGTCGCGACCGTCATATAAGATTTCGCCCTTTGTAGGTTCAAACAGACCGACAATATTCTTCATCAATACAGTCTTACCGCTACCACTCTGGCCGATAATGAGGTTGGTCTTCCCATCCTCAAAAGTGAAGTTGATGTCCTGAAGTACGGTCTTTCCGTCCTCAAAGGTCTTATATAGTTTCTTTATTTCAATCATTGTTTTAAGGGGAGTTTAAAGGGAGTTAAAGGGGAGTTAAAGGGAATGTATGTTTTATAAATCTGAGAGACCATTGTTATCTTTTATTCCTTTACAATAGGCATTTAGGTAGAAACTGGCACCTTCAATGACAAAACTTAATTGTTCATATTCTTCCGTGGTTATATATTCTAAGTCTTTGGAAAGCATCACATAGAAACGACACTCTTCCAGACTACCTTGGGCAACATTCATTAGACGAAGCTTGTCTGCCTTGCTCAGTTTTTTATATCCCTCGGCTATATTAGCAGCAATGGATACCGCGGCACGCCGAAATTGTGAGGTAAGTCCGTACTTCTCGGAATCGGGAAAATTACGAGTCAGTTTATATGTAAGCAATACAAAGTCGTATGCTTTCTGCCATGCAATTATATCCTTAAAGGTCATTCTTACCGATATATTATTTAAGCACCAAAAGTATTGTCCTTTTAACTCCCCTTTAACTTCTAAGGCCGTAGGCCGATATTTCCTTTTAACTCCCTTTTATGACAGCAGTTGCGTCAAGAAGATATCCGCGAACAATATCAGCATGCTACTCGACACAACTGCGTTAGTCGAAGCCTTACCCACATCGAAAGAACCACCCTGCACATTATAGCCATAGTACGACGATACACTGGCGATGATAAAGGCGAAAGCCACACTCTTGATGATAGACATCCAGATGAACCAGGGAACAAAGGCATGTAGCAAGCCAACCGTCAAATCATCGGGGGTGATGATGCCCGCATACGCCGTAGCATACGCACCAAGAAAACCCGAAACGATGCTGAATACAACCAAGAAGGGGATCATCGTCATCAGTCCCAGAATCTTCGGCAGGATAAGGAACGAAGCCGAGTTTACACCCATAATCTCAAGTGCATCTATCTGCTGCGTAACACGCATGGTGCCTATCTCGCTGGCAATATTTGAACCCACCTTGCCCGCAAGAATCAAACACATGATACTGGAGGAGAACTCCAACACCATAATCTCACGCGTGGTGTAACCTGTGGTGAAAGTGGGCATCCAAGGGCTCTGGATGTTGAGTTTTATCTGAATACAGATAACAGCACCGATAAAGAAACTGATAAGCAGGACGATGCCGATAGAATCAACACCCAACTGTTCCATCTCCTTGACATATTGTTTGATAAACATACGCACCCGCTCGGGGACAGAGAAGGTTCTGCCCATCAAATCAAGGTACTTGCCAAACGCTGCGATATACTTTAATATAAACATGGTTTACGATGTAAGATGGCAAATGGCAAATGTCAAATGACAAAAGCAATATCGTTGCAAAGATACAAATAATTTTACATTCTACATTTTACATTTGACATTTCTTTGTATCTTTGCAGACAAATGGAACAGAACGAAGAAAGACTTACCCTGAAAAGCGAGGGACTGGTAAAGGTCTATGGCAAGCGCACGGTGGTGAACAATGTCACTTTCGATGTGTCGCAGGGGGAAATCGTTGGACTACTGGGACCTAACGGAGCCGGTAAAACCACCTCGTTCTATATGACCACAGGACTGGTTATCCCCAATGCCGGACACATCTATTTAGGAAATGAGGAGATAACGAAGTTCCCCGTCTATCAGCGTGCCCGTCGCGGTATCGGCTACCTTGCACAAGAAGCATCTGTATTCCGCAAGATGACAGTAGAAGACAATATTGCCAGTGTGCTGGAGATGTGTCCCAAACCCGACGATTTCGAAGGTTCACATACCGAATACCGCAAGTGGAAACTAGAGTCGCTGTTGGACGAATTCCGCCTGCAAAAAGTGCGTAAGAACTTGGGCGACCAACTTTCCGGAGGCGAACGCCGACGCACAGAGATTGCCCGATGTCTGGCCATCAACCCCAAATTCATCATGCTTGACGAACCTTTCGCGGGAGTGGACCCGATTGCCGTCGAGGACATCCAATACATTGTATGGAAACTGAAACAACGCAATATAGGCGTGCTCATCACAGACCACAATGTTGAGGAAACACTTTGTATTACCGACCGTGCCTATCTGCTTTTTGAAGGACAAATCCTATTCCACGGTACACCTCCCGAACTGGCAAACAACGAGGTAGTGCGGGCCAAATATCTCACCAATAGTTTTGTCCTTCGTCTAAAGGACTTCCAGAAGATGGATCAGGAGCGCTCCGAGCAGTAAAAGCAAAAGGCTGAAAGGCAACAAGCGATATTTTCAGCCATAAATTTTCTGTTATTAATTTATTGTCGTACCTTTGCACCACCTAACATCTGCGCTTGTGGTGGAATTGGTAGACACGCCAGACTTAGGATCTGGTGCCGAAAGGCGTGTAAGTTCGAGTCTTATCAGGCGTACAAAAAGGCAATTGGCGTGTAAGTTCTTTGCGAGCAAAGCGGCAGAGCCGAGCGCGAGTCTTATCAGGCGTACAAAAAACAACAAAAAGAGCCATACAATATGGCTCTTTTTTATTCTTCCGTAGGAAGTACCTGCTGTGGTGGCCAGTTTATCAGATAGACGGTTTCCGTGGCACGGGTGACGGCCGTATAAAGCCACCGGAAATAATCTGGGGTCAGCATGTCGGCCGTAACATAACCTTGGTCAATGAATACGCGTTGCCACTGACCACCCTGTGCCTTGTGGCAGGTCACGGCATAGGAATATTTCACCTGCAACGCATTGAAATAAGCATCTTCCCGTACTTTCTCCATGAGTTTTCGGCGGTTCCGAATCTCGGGATAGTCCTCGCACACGGCATTAAACAGATTTGTCTGCTGTTCCTGTGTTAGAGCCGGGGCATCGCTCTGCAAGGTATCGAGCAGAATGGTGGCCTCAATCTCCATGTCGTCAAAATCGGGGAAACGCAGTATTACATCTGCAAAACGGAAACCGTAAAGGGTACGCTCATTGCGGAAGCGCCGCACAACCGCTACATCGCCATTGGCAATAAAATCAGTGTCCAGTCCCGAATCTTCCTCACTCTTAATCCAATAATAGTTGTTCTTGACAATAATGAGTTGGTCACCCGAAGTCAGTTCCTCCTCATACTGGAGGATTCTGCCACGAATTCCGTTGTTGAAGATATTGGCGCGTTTGTTGCTGCGCGTTACGACTATCGTCTGTTCTATGCCACAACGGCTATAACTATCCTCCAGTTTCTCTATCAGTTCATCGCCTGGTACAATATGGATATCGGGAAATCCCTGTATGCGGAATCGGGGGAATGCCATCATCTCGCCAGATGAAATACAACGACGGAGTATTGTCGCATTCCAAAGAATGCCCGAATCCTCGATTTGTCGCACGACCTGCGTCAATACAGACTGCCGCACCTTCAATCCATAGCCTGCCAATGCCGCGGAACTCAATGCGGGACTAAGTTCCTCGCCCACAGGCGGCAACTGTGCCGAATCGCCCACAAGCATCAACCGACAACCCTCACCCGCATACACGAAATGGACAAGGTCATCAAGCAGTCGTCCAGAACCGAACATCTGCCCCGTAAGTCCTTCGTTGGCAATCATCGAAGCCTCGTCCACAATAAAAAGCGTGTTACGATGGTTGTTGATGTTCGGCTGGAAGTTTACCATCTCTGCAGAGAAAGTTTTCTGACGATATATTTTCTTGTGAATGGTGTATGCCGCATGCGATGAATGCAGGGAGAAAACCTTTGCCGCACGCCCTGTGGGAGCCAGCAGAACAACGGATCTCCGCAACTGAACCAAAGCCCGAACCAATGCCCCGACAAGAGAGGTCTTTCCCGTTCCGGCATAGCCATAGAGCAAGAAAACTTCTTCGCGGTCGCCCGACAAAAGAAAATCGCACCATTGTTCCACAACTTCCCTTTGTTCATCGGTAGGCTGATGGGCAAAATTTTCAAGTATGAGAGTGGACAAATCTGTTTTTATTGACATCTTGAATATAAAAACGAGGCAATTTGTGTGTAATTCAATTTATTTATTTTATCTTTGCAACACGAAAGTACAAATAAAATTCTAAAATAACATCATGAAAAAACTAATTAATGCAGTTTTGGCCGTTTGTGCATTGGCAATGTTGTTTATCTGTTATCGCAGTATTGCTGACCAGCAAGATTTTAATGCTGAAATCAAGCAGCGCGAGGTAGATGTAAAGGCACGCCTGATTGAGATTCGTAAGGCTCAGGAAGCCTACAAGGAACAGCACAATGAGTATTGTAGCAGTTGGGATAGTCTGATTGCCTTCATCAAGAATGGCAAACTGCCTATCGTCATCAAGCAAGGTATGCTTACCGAGGCTCAGATGGAAAAGGGTCTTACCGACAGTAAGGCTGCAGCCATCGTTGCTCGTGGCAACCAGGCTGAAATCGCCGCTGCAGGACTTATTGGTTTCCGTCGTGATACAACTTGGGTATCACTGGTTGACTCCCTCTATCCCGCAGGCTACAATGTTGATGATATTCGCTATATCCCCAATTCTGATGCCGATGGCGGCGAAAAGCAGGAGTTTGAACTGATTGCCGTATGGATTAAGACCAAGTCCGATGCCATCATTCCCGTTATGGAGTGTGGTGCAACTTTCGATAAATTCCTGAAAGGCGAAGACAACAAAGTATGGTGGAAGCGTGAGGTTGCCAACCGTACTGAATATGCTGAAAGTCAAGGTAGCTATGCCGGTCTGAAGATTGGCGAGGCAGGCCTGAACTGGAACAACAATGCAGGCAACTGGGAATAAAAAGTTCACAGAACAGAATCTATCCATCCGGATTTTTTCGGATGGATTTTCTTTTTCCACACCCCATAGTCAGAAGGAGGTGACAGCCCAAAAGGGTGAATCGTTGGAGCAGGCTTTAGAAACCGCCTTTAACAATAACGCCCTACTGCGCCCCGACTACGATGAGGTGAACATCTATGCTGATTACCCCTCTACCCGCATACCCCTCGATGAATTCCGCAGCGAGGAGGCACAGGCTCTGTATCGGCTGACTTTCGGACAAGACAGTCTGCAGGGCATGAATATGCACTATGAGATGCTGCCCGCATTAGAGATTATCGAGGTGTTTGTTATCGATGCCAACATCGAGAGTCTCATCATGCAACATTACCCCCACGCTACGATTCACAGTTACTTCGGGCAGTTGCTGAACAAAATGCTTGTCCGCGACAAGCGCAAAAGGGGTGAGGAAAAGCGTCTCTATGTACATTGCAATGGCCGACAACTTTTCCTTTTTACCTACGAGAAGGGGAAATTGAAGTTTGCCAACTCCTTCGAAGCCGACAACCTGAGTAACCAACTCTATTTCCTGCTCTATGTGTGGAAACAACTCGAAATGGATCAGGAAAAGGACACCTGCATACTTCTCGGCAAGGACAAAGTGCTGGAAAATGCATTGAAGAAGTACATCAGCCATATCGAATGCGTATAATTACTGGCAAATACAAGGGGAGACATTTTGAGATTCCCCACACTTTCAAAGCACGACCCACCACGGATTTTGCGAAAGAGGGCCTGTTCAATGTCCTGAACGGCTATATTGACTTTGAAGGAATCTGTGCCCTTGACCTGTTTTCGGGCACTGGTAGCATCACGCTTGAATTGCTTTCTAGAGGCTGCTCCCGTGTGGTATCGGTCGAGAAAGACCCGTTTCACTACCGTGTGATAGAAGAATTTGTCAACCGTCTAAGAGACGAGAATGCTTTTCTGGTACGGGGAGATGTGTTCAAGTTCCTGTCGTCCCTACGCGAACAATTCGACTTTATCTTTGCCGACCCTCCCTATACGCTACCTAACATCGCCGACATCCCGGATATCGTGCTCGACCACGACCTGCTCTTGCCCGATGGTATCTTCGTGCTTGAGCATGGGAAGAAAAACGATTTTTCCGCCCATCCCCGCATCATTGACCACCGCAGTTACGGGAGTGTCAATTTCTCTATTTTTAGGTAAAAACGCTTAGAACGGCCTACCGCCACCACCGCCACGAGGACCGCCACCTGGAGGAGGACCACCCGGGCCACCAGGACCGCCATGTCCCATCGCACCGCGTGCATCCTTATTACCCACCAAGTTCAGGGTATAGATGAGATGTACCATGACATAACTATTGATGGCATTCGTCCAGGTATCACTGCGCATCGTCGCCGAAATGGCACGACTCACATTCGAACGCTGCTGCAGGATATCGTACCATTGTACGCTAAGGGTGAGTTCGTGTCCCTTGAGCCACTTCTTGAAGTTCTGGCTCAATTGGGCATTCCATACCAGTTCGTCAGTATTCATCGACTCATCGCTATATCCACGACGACTCTGCTGGTTAATATCTGTACTGAACGAGAGATTGAATGGGAAGGTTATCGTGAAGTTTCCGCCATAGTGGAAGGACCAACTGTCGATATTGGCATTGGTCTGTAGGGCATTGCGGGCATGTTGGTAGTTGACTCCACTATTCAAGCCGACCTCGAAAGTTCCATCAGTCAGGAAATCATGACGGTAATTCATACGGAGATTGTCACTCACCGTGGTATTCCTCGTTATCGTCTTGCGCAAAGGCACCTGTCGGAACACTTTGTCCATATCCACCACCTGAGGGTTGTCGTCGCGATAGATATTGCCCCATGTAGAGCCGTCGGAATTACTGCTCAAGTAGCCGACATTGTGAGCGTAATTGATGTTGGCAAAGTTCATCAGATTGAAATGCTTTTCGGCATCCAATGCGGTATTGAACATGACGGCACCGCCCGTACTCCAGTTGCCATTGATATTCATCGGCCGTGTATAGCGCGTACCTGTATTTGTGTCGTAGATTGTAGCCGAACTGATGCTGTTTTTGGTGTTGTTGTAATTGGCATTGAGCATCCAACCGCGTTGCTTATCCACATTGTAACCGTTGTAGAAAGCAAAGAAGCGGTTGTTCCACGACGAGCGCAAGCCTGCATTACCCGTAGAGATATTCAGCGGGTCGCTGGAATCTGTCACTTCAAGCAGGTTTGTCATCGAAGGTTGCGACATACGGGCGTTGTAACGCAAGCGCAACTGACTGGTATTTGATATCTTCCAACGCAAATCGATACGCGGTGCCCAGTTAAAGGTATGTCGTACGACGGTGGTATCCAGATGATGTTTCTGGTAGTCCATGTGCGTCGTCTGAGGCTGGAAACTGACACCTGAATTCAGGCGCAACTCGTATCCATTGTCGAACTTGCGGTTGTAGCGCACCATCAGGTTTGCATCGTGGTTAAATTCCTTATAGGTGGCATACTGTGAGTTCTCCACATTGTAGCAGTAGTTCAGCAGGTCGAGACCGGGGATATAACCCAGATATAGTTGTTCCTTCGTATAATAGCCTGCAAATTCATCCTTTGTAAGCAGTGAGTCGATGCTGTACATCGAACGATCGTTGTCCGAATAGCGGTACTGCATCTGGTAACTGGCCTGCAGGTTGAGGTACTTCGACAGGGGTTCGGTATAACTGAGACGCCCCTGTACATTGTACGAAGTGGAAGGCGAAAGGTTATACTGATAGGTAAAGGTGTTCTTGGAGGTCTGGTAGTAGTTAATGTCCGAACGGCTCCACGATGTATTGTCGGAATTCTGATAGCGACCTCCCAGGTTTGCCGTAAGGTTGCGACCCGCCTTGCCCAGTCTGCGGTTCAACTGCAAGTCGCCATCAACGCTGGTAGAATGGCTCTCGCCCATGCTGCCACGCTCATTGTCGTTGACGGTTATCTGTTCGCGGATGGTCTGGTTCTCCTCCATGTTGTACTCCTTGAGCGGATTGGCAAAATACTCATAGGGGTCTTCGTTGAAGGTAACACTTAGACGGTCACCGTGATTGTCCGACCACGAATGATTAAGATTGGGACGGAACATGATATTCGTCATGGAGTCGGGTTGCCACTCAACACGGAAGTTTGCATTGATATTCTGGCTACTGCTGATAGACTGACTCAGAGAGTTGGAAAAGGTAGAAGATGTACCATCCAGGAACATCTGGCTGTTCGTACGGGTCTGCACATCATTCTTCCGATGGCTGTAGCGTACATTTCCGCCGAACTTCAACAAACCGGCTTCCGAATCCTTCTTGCCGTTGTCCCAGGCAAAATTCACACCGTACATATCACTGGTCGTGATGCCATTACCGCCACCACCGCCCCAGCCTCGGCCTCCGCCAGGGAAACTATTGTCGTTTACATTGTTGCGACTGCCAATAAGCGTGAACTGCATATTATCGGTGAATCGGCTGATATTTAACTTGGCCGTATAACGCTCCTCTGTGCCATAGCCTAGGTCTGCATTGATGAGCCAACCCTCTTTCATGCCCTTCTTGACGGTCAAGTCCAGCACCGTCTCCTCCTCACCGTCGTCGATTCCCGTGATACGGCTATAGTCGCTCTTCTTGTCATACGACTTAATCTTCTCGACCATCTTTGTGGGGATGTTCTTCATTGCCATCTTGGTGTCGTTGTTGAAGAACTCCTTACCACCCACCATGATTTTGTTCACCGTCTTGCCGTTAATCTTTATCGTACCGTCCTCATCCACCTCGGCACCCGGTAATTTCTTTACCAGTTCTTCCAACGGTGAACCCTCTGGTAGTCGATAGGCATCGGCATTGTAAACAAAGGTGTCCTCCTTCATCTCCACCTGCGCCAACTGTGCAGTAACCTGTGCCTCCTTCATCACGCGAGCATCCTCTCGAAGCGAGATGGTGCCGAGGTCATAGGCCTTGTTCTTCTTGTCGAGAGTAATGGTCTGGAAATGCGTTACATAACCGATATAGGTTATACGCAACAGATAGGTACCGAATTTAGACACGGGCATATTTACCCGTCCATTGATGTCTGTGGCAACGCCCGTTACCTGGGTACTATCCTTTGGGTCTAACAAGACGACAGCTGCCCCAGGTAAGGGTTCGTTCAAAGCCTCGTCCATAATTGTTCCGCTTACTGTTGCCTTCTGTGCCACTGCATAAACTGAACAAAACATGAGCAACAGCAAACTGAGTATTCCTTTTTTCATCTAAAAAGTCAAGTAGTTATACAATAAATAAGACGCACAAATGCATCTGGGGTTTAATTCCGGACGCGAAGATACAACATATTTTTCATTCAGCCAATGGATTCTGCACGAATCAACGCGAAGCGGAAGTTCGTCTGGTGCGGGTCAAAGGTCAGGCTGGCGCGGGTCGGGGGTCAGGCTGGCGCGAGTCGGAGGTCAGGCTGGCGCCAGACAGAGGTTGGTTTGGCGCCAAACAAAGGTTAGACTGGCGCCAGACGGGAGTGAGTTCGGCTCCAGTCTAATATAAGGGTGGCACGGCTCTCGCGTACGCGCGCGCGTCCATTATTTTATTGCCAGTGCCAGCCTGAAAAACAAAAAGGGACATCCTCCACAACGAAGGATGCCCCACAGAAACATTGATGATTGACTATTTCCTAATTATTCAGCCTCGGTTTCTTCTTTGATTCGGCTACCCATCACCAAGTAAGCAACAGGAGCAGCGACAAACATTGAAGAGAATGTACCACAAACCACACCGAGAATCATGGCAAACGAGAAGCTAATGATGCTACCAGCACCCTTGAATGCCAAACCAATTCCAAAGATTACAGCCAATACGATAAAGGTGCTGACTGAGGTATTGATGGTACGATTCAATGTCGAGTTCAAAGAATCGTTGAACAGACGCTGACGATCACGCTTCGGATAGAGGTTGATATTCTCGCGGATACGGTCGAATACCACCACCTTGTCGTTAATAGAGTAACCGATAGCCGTCAGAATTGCACCGATGAAGGTCTGGTCTATCTCGAGTGAGAAGGGAACCAATCCCCAAAGCATGGCATAAGCACCGAGGATGACGATGATATCCACAATCAGTGCAACAATAGCACCTACAGAGAAGGCCCAGTTGCGGAAGCGCAACAAAATGTAGAGGAAGATGGCAATGAAGGCCAGACCTACGGCAATCATGGCACCATTGGTGATGTCCTCGGCCACCGAAGGACCTACCTTCTGGCTGCTGATAATAGAACCACCCTCGCGCACATCGCGGTTGATAAAGGTTTCCAGTTCGAGGTCGGCAGACAGCAACTTGGCACTCTTCAAAGTAGTGAACAGTTTTTCTTCAATCTCGCTATCTACCTCGAGGCCATCCTCATCGATACGGTAGTTCGTACTGATACGAATGGTCTGACCGTCGGTGCCGATGGCGATTGCACTGGTGTTGCTCTCGGGGAAAGCCTCAGTAAGCAGAGCACGAACCTCTTCGGGCTGCACCGTCTTGTCGAAGGTAACCACAAAGTTGCGACCACCCGTGAAATCAATACTCTTGCTGAATCCACGACCAGAGATGAAAGCTATCGACAATACGGCCAAAGCGCCAAACACCACAAAACTCCTCTTGTAAGAACTCATAAACTTGTAAACAGGATCCTTGAAGGACATCCAGTTACCCAACTTCGTCTTGAAAGTCAGTCCCAGCCACTTGTCGCGGTTCATCATCTCGGTATAAACGACACGAGTGAGGAATACTGCCGTGAAGAAGCTGACGAGGATACCAATAATCAAAGTAGTGGCAAAGCCTCGGATAGGTCCTGTACCGAAGTAGTAAAGGATGATACCTGTAATAATACTGGTCAGGTTAGAGTCGAAGATGGCACTGAAGGCGTTGCTGTAACCAGCATTCAAAGCCTCGCGCAAACGCTTGCCACCCTTCATCTCTTCCTTGGTACGCTCATAGATAAGCACATTGGCATCCACTGCCATACCCAGCGTCAGCACCATACCGGCAATACCGCTCATCGTAAGGGCAGCCTGGAAACTGGTGAGCACACCAACCGTAAAGAACAGGTTGAACAACAGGGCGCAGTTGGCTACCATACCTGGGATGAGGCCATACATGGCTATCATGTAGAACATCAAGATAATGAATGCCAGAATTGCACTATAAACACCCATGCGGATAGACTCGGCACCCAGTGTAGGACCAACAATTTCCTCGCTGACGATATGGGCAGGAGCGGGCATCTTACCTGACTTCAGCACATTGGCCAGGTCCTTGGTGTCCTCAGGGGTGAAGTTACCCGTAATCTGGGAGTTGCCACCCGTGATTTCGCCCATAACATTGGGGGCGCTATAAACATTGTCGTCCAGGACAATGGCGATGCAACGGTTTACATTCAACTTGGTCAGCTGAGCCCAACGACGGGCACCGTCGATGTTCATCTTCATACTTACGCAAGGACGGCCGTTCTGGTCGAACTCGTCACTGGCATCGGTGATAACATCACCCTCCAGGGGAGCACGGCCACTGCGCTCGGTCACGCGGATGGCATAAAGATAATAGTAGTCGGAACCATCCTCGTCGTTGATACCCTTGACACCCCACTTCAGGCGCAGGTCGCTTGGCAACACAGCCTTTGCCTCGGGAGTCTCAAACAAAGCGGAGATTTCCTCCAGATTACGCTTGTGGGCAATACCAACCACACAACCCTGTGTGGGCTGTACCTGCAGGCGCGCCAACAGGGGATGCTCCTTCAGGGCCTTTTCGTAATCAACGGTATTTGCAGCCTCGGTGGTAACATTACCCGAGATGGCTGCAGCAAGGTCACCCTTAGCCTTAGCCGTATCAGCGGGAGCAGCCTCGGCTACGGCTTCGGCATTCTCGGACTTTTCAGCAAGGCTATCGGTTGACTCACCGCCTACATTGGCAGCTGCCAGACGGGTGTCGAGGTCGTACAGCGACTGATAGATTTCCTCGGCATTGTAGGTCTCCCAGAATTCGAGGTTTGCACTACCCTGCAACAATTTACGCACACGGTCTGGCTCCTTCACACCAGGCATCTCTATCATAATGCGGCCTTCCTGACCTTCGAGTGCCTGAATGTTGGGCTGAACCACACCAAAGCGGTCGATACGGGTACGAAGCACATTGTAAGAGTTGTCGATGGCGGCCTTCACCTCGGTACGCAACACTTTCTCTACCTGTGCGTCAGTGCTCTTGGTCGTCACCTTGTCGCGAAGTTGCTGGGTGGCGAAAAGTTCTGCCAACTGGCTTTCGGGTGCAATTTGCTTGTACTCCTTGATAAACAGAGTGATAAAATCGCCCTGGCCCTTGGAAGCAGCCTTCTGTGCCGCCTCCATTGCCTTGGCAAAGTCGGGGTTTGTCTGCTCTTTATGGTCGGACAATGCCTTCACCACATCGGAGACACTAACCTCCAAAATGACATTCATACCACCTTTTAGGTCCAGACCAAGTCCAAGACCCATCTCACGGCATTGTTTCAGTGTCCATACATTCATGTACACCTTCTTGTTCTGCACAGAGTCAAGATAGTTCTGTCCTGCCTGCTCGCCTTCAACGGCGGCAATCTTCTCGGCCTTGCCTTCATGATAACTGGCAACCCAGCTGAAACTCATGTAGAAAAGGCAAATCAAAGTCAGCAGGAGCGTAATCAGTTTTACAAATCCTTTGTTCTGCATTGTTTTGGTTTGTTATTTAGTTATTTTATTATTGTTTCACATGCGCAATTAGCGCACAAAGATAGCGATTTTTTGTTATACAACCGCCATCCCAAAGAAAGAAATTCTGCAATCTGGGTTATTTTTGCCGTTTCCTGAGGGTCGCGACAATCGGATAATGGTCTGAAGCCCCTATCGAGTAGTCAATTTGCGTATATACCCCCTCCCATTCTTCAGAATGAAAAATGTGGTCAATACGAACCGGGAATATCTTTTCCGTATAGGAAACGCCCACTCCACGACCACTTTCACGAAAGGCACTGGAAAGATGCTTGTTTATCGTCTGGTAAGCATACGAAATGGGAGTGTCGTTGAAGTCGCCACACAACAAAATCGGCCGTGTTGCAGGCAGACTATCCATGTACGCAACCAAGGCCTGTACCTGATAAGCCCGATAGCGAGACGCCGTGGACAATTTCCCCAGCAGATAGCGTGCCTCGGTTTCGACCGTTTCCTTTTCCGGTGTTTGCAAGACTCCCTTATAATCATTCTTGTCGGCATCGGTAAAGTGATAGCATTCGAGATGAGTATTCAAAATAGACACCGTATCACTGTCCATAAGTATCTCGAACGCTATCGTATTATTCCTTTTTGCACTTTCCGCCTCTATCTTGCTCCATCCGAGAATGGGATAGCGCGACAGCAACGCTCGCTGACTCTCTGCTTCCATGTAATAGCCCTTTGCCTGCATCGCCTCGCGTAGCGGAGCATAACTATCCCTATTGAAAGAGACCTCCTGCAAACAGATGATGTCAGCACCGCTATCCTCTATATACTTCATCATCACGACTAACGAATCGGGACTATAAGTCGCTGGATTATAGGCATTCCAGGAAAGTACCTTCAAATCGCCCTCCGCCATATTACCTTTTCTGTGCAGGGGGAAATAATCCAAAATGAAACTCCCGCAAAGCATCATGCCCACAATCGGCACAAGCACCAAACGAGGCTTATAGATTAGCCAAAGGGGAACAAAAACCAGATTCAGCAACAAGGCAACAGGGAATCCCAAACCTATGACGGCAACCCGGGAGTGCATCGCCGGATTAACCCAGGTCGAAGCACAACACAGCCAAAGCGAACAAAGCATAACGAGATTAGCACCCAGAACGATGCTGGTCAGCAAGGTCTTCACCCGTTGTATGGAAGTGCCCTTTTTCTTCTTCGCCATTATCTTCCGCTTGCATCAAACAATTTGCGTTTCTCACTCTCAGTCAGGCTACCATAGCCATGTGCCTTGACTTTATCCAAGATACGGTCTATCTCTTCCTGATTTGCCCGACGGCGCTCATTATAGTCCATTTCATCGGCAAACCTTCCTCCCCGGTAACTCTTCATCTGGGGTTTCGAATGTTTGCTCCTCCAGTTGTTATACCACTTGGAAAGTCCTCCCGGGTTGCGCCAATACAACAGCAGCAGCAAACCAAAGAGCATTCCGCCCAAATGTGCCATGTGCGCCACACCGTCAGAACTGCGCATGATGGCCGACAGCAACTCTACAACAGCATATCCCACAACAAAATACTTCGCTTTGATGGGGAACGGTATGGGGATGATGAACATCCTTTCGTCTGGGAATGTCATGCCGAATGCCAACAATATGCCATATACGGCACCAGATGCCCCAACGGTATTCCAACCATTCAGAAAATCGCTCATGGCCAGTATAGAGCCACCGATATTCACTTGTTCGTAGGCATCCAACCCTTCATATATATAATGTAAATACTGGACAAGTTCCTGCAAAAGACCCGCTCCGATGCCACATACCATATAATAAATCAGGAAACGCTTCTGCCCCAGCACCTGTTCTATAATCCGACCGAACATCCACAAGGCAAACATATTGAAGAAAAGATGCTCAATACTGCCATGCATGAACAAATAGGTGAAAAACTGGTGCAGACGGAAGTCGGAGGCCAAAAAGAAATGAAGGCCAAGCAGGTCGCTCAAGTTAATGCCAAAACGCGCCATCAGCACATAATTGGCCATATACATGAGGATGTTTATTATCAGTAGATTTTTAGTTACGGGTGGCATGATGAATATTTGCTTTTAGCATCGTTCTTTTCACCGCAAAAATACGCAAAATCCCCCTAAATCAAACACAAAAGGGCACGAATGATAATTATTTTCAAAAAAAATCGAACTTTTTATCCCATTTTCTTTGTTGGTATATGAAGTTTGCCTAAATTTGCCCATACCGAAACAACAAAAAACATCTTTTTATTAACTCTTTAATTCATTAACTATGAACAAGACTGAATTAATCGCAAAGGTTGCTGAAGGCGCTGGCCTGAGCAAGGTAGATGCCAAGAAGGCAGTTGACGCCGCTATTGAGGCAGCAAAGGCTGCTCTGAAGAAGGGTGACAAGGTACAGATTCCTGGTATCATCACACTGTCTGTAGAAAAGCGTGCCGCTCGTAAGGGTATCAACCCCGCTACGAAGAAGGCTATTAACATCCCCGCAAAGAAGGTTGTTAAGGCTAAGGCTGGTTCTGAACTCGCTGCTGTTGTTAAGTAACTTAGCGAATTATCGAACAATCAGAGGGAGTCACAATGTGGCTTCCTCTTTTGTTTTTTCATGTGCGCGCGTACATCGTATATGGTATTTTTTTCGTACCTTTGCCCACGCATTATAAAACAAGATATAAATCATTATGAGCATATCGATACAAATAGCCCAAGCCGTGGCAGGTGGCATCAAGACGCTGTATGGACAAGAAATTACTGCCGACAGCGTTCAGTTGCAGGAGACGCGCCCCGAGTTCGAAGGTAACCTGACACTTGTCGTGTTCCCCTACCTGAAGATGAGCCGCAAGCGTCCCGAAGAAACGGCACAGGAAATCGGGGAGTATCTGTTGAGTGAGGTGCCCCATGTCATTGCCAAGTTCAATGTGGTAAAGGGATTCTTGAACCTGACGATTGCACCTGCACAGTGGATCTCGCTCCTACAGGAGATTTACCAGCAGGAGAACTTTGGTTTCATTCCCGTTACCGAAGCAAGTCCGCTGGTCATGATAGAATACTCCAGTCCGAACACCAACAAACCCCTTCACTTAGGTCATGTGCGCAACAACCTTTTAGGCTGGGCGCTGGCCAATGTCATGGAAGCCAACGGCAATCGTGTGGTGAAGACGAATATTGTTAACGACCGCGGTATTCACATCTGTAAGTCGATGCTCGCCTGGTTGCGCTGGGGTAATGGTGAAACGCCCGAAACCAGTGGAAAGAAAGGTGACCACCTGATTGGCGACTACTATGTGGCCTTCGACAAACACTACCGCGAGGAAGTGCGCGAACTCATGGCAAAAGGCATGGACGAAGAGCAGGCCAAGCAAGAAGCGCCACTCATCAAGGAAGCCCACGAAATGCTGGTAAAATGGGAACAGAACGACCCCGAGGTGCGCGCCTTATGGCGACGGATGAACGAATGGGTCTATGCCGGATTTGACGAGACTTACAAAGCCCTGGGGGTTAGTTTCGACAAGATTTACTACGAAAGCGACACCTATCTGGAAGGCAAGGAGAAAGTGGAGGAAGGACTGGCAAAAGGTTTCTTCTATCGCCGTGATGATGGTAGTGTCTGGGCCGACCTGACCGCCGAGGGACTGGACGAGAAACTGCTACTGCGCTCCGACGGCACCAGTGTCTATATGACACAGGATATCGGTACCGCTAAACTGCGTTTCCAGGACTATCCCATCGACAAGATGATATATGTGGTGGGCAACGAGCAGAACTACCACTTCCAAGTACTCAGCATATTGCTTGACAAACTGGGATTCAAGTGGGGCAAGGACCTCGTGCATTTCAGTTATGGCATGGTAGAACTGCCCAATGGCAAGATGAAGAGCCGCGAAGGAACGGTAGTGGATGCCGATGACCTGATTGCCACAATGATTACGGATTCACGGCAAATGAGTGCCGACAAGGTAAATAAGTTGGAGAATATCAGCGAAGAGGAAGCACAGGAAATTGCCCGTATCGTAGGCATGGGAGCCCTGAAATACTTTATCCTGAAAGTGGATGCCCGAAAGAACATGCTGTTCAATCCTGAAGAGAGTATCGACTTCAACGGCAATACAGGACCCTTCATCCAATATACCTATGCCCGTATTCGCAGCATCTTGCGCAAGGCCAAGGAACAAGGCATTGAGATTCCCACTGAACTACCCACCACTACTGAATTGAGCGACAAAGAAATCAGCCTCATTCAGCATTTGAACGACTTTGCTCAGGCTGTACGCCAGGCTGGTAGCGACTACAACCCTTCGTGCATCGCCAACTATTGCTATGACCTGGTGAAAGAGTACAACCAATTCTACCACGACTTCAGCGTACTGAAAGAGGAGAATAAGCAGAAACAGATTGTCCGACTGGCTCTTTCTGCCGCCGTCAGCAAGATTATAAAGAGTGGATTGGGACTACTCGGCATCGAAGTGCCAGAAAGAATGTAAAAAGAGTTCACAGTTCATAGTTCACAGTTCATAGTTATTATGAAAAGAAGTATCGTCGCGGATAAAAGTAAGGCTTTTGCCCTTCGGATAATTCGCCTTTATCGTTCTCTGACTGAAGGTACTGTTCGCGAATATGTAATATCTAAACAACTACTTCGTTCTAGAACAAGCATTGGAGCTAACATTAGGGAAGCCCACCGGGAACAAAGTCGGGCAGACTTTGTTTCAAAGATGAATATATCCTTGAAAGAAGCGTGTGAGTCTGAATACTGGATTGAGCTGCTATACGAAAGTGGATATATCGAAGAAAAAGAAGCGCTGTCAATACAAAGTGAATGCAAAGAGTTAATAAAACTCCTCACTGCAATCGTTAAGACTACATCAACATCACCCATACAACCCAACTGTGAACTATGAACTGTAAACTTAGAACTGAAACGGCTCTCGCCGTTGATGCTGCATGTTCGGGGAATCCTGGGCCGATGGAGTATCGTGGGGTGCATCTACCTTCTGGGAAGCAAGTATTCCATTTCGGTCCCATGCACGGCACCAATAATATCGGGGAATTTTTAGCCATCGTGCATGCGCTGGCCCTAATGAAGCAGAAGGGGCAGAAGATTCCTGTCTATAGCGATAGTTACAATGCCATACTCTGGGTGAACAAAAGGCAGTGTAAGACTAAATTGGAACGCTCCGCAAAAACCGAGGAACTATACAAACTCATCGCCCGAGCCGAAAAATGGCTCCGCGAGAATCCCGACCATGCACCTGTTCTGAAATGGGAAACCTCCATCTGGGGAGAGATACCTGCGGACTTTGGACGGAAATAAGACACGAGGATAAAGATGAGAACCTTCTATCAAATCATGGGCAAGTATTTTGTCCGATACAAGCGCTATATTTTCGGCACGCTGGGCATGAACATATTAGCCGCATTGTTCAATGTGTTCTCCTTTACCGTCCTGCTACCCATTCTGCAAATCCTGTTCAAGATTAACACCGACACCTACGAGTTCATACCATGGGGAACAGGCGGATGGAATAGTTTTCTGGATGTGGCAAAGAACAACGGCTATTATTATAGCCAGCAGTTGATTGAAAGTTATGGTCCTGCCACGACACTACTTTTGTTGGGATTAATTCTGGCTGGACTTACCTTGCTAAAGACACTGACCTATTTTGGTGGTTCGGCTACACTGGCTCCGTTACGAACGGGTATTGTGCGCGATATTCGCAACGACATCTATCGCAAGATTGTCAGTCTGCCACTGTCTTTCTTCAGCGAAGAGCGCAAGGGTGATATCATGACGCGAATCACCGCCGATGTAAACGAGGTGGATGCCTCTATCACCTCTTCGCTGGACATGGTCATCAAAAACCCCATCTTTATTTTAGTCTATCTTACGACCCTCTTTTGTATCAGTTGGCAACTGACTTTGTTCACCCTGCTTGTAGTGCCCATGCTGGCATTCGGTATCGGGCGCATTGGCAAAAAACTACGTTCAAAGTCCCTCTTCATGCAAGCCAAGTTGTCGGACAGCGTAAGTCAGATAGAGGAAACATTAGGTGGATTGCGCATTATCAAAGCCTTCATCGCAGAGGAAAAGATGATTAACCGTTTCGAGAAGGTTACTGCAGAATACCGTGACATTGCAAACCGTGTTGCCATTCGACACAGTGCAGCACATCCTGTCAGTGAGTTTTTGGGTACGGTAATGATTGTACTTGTCTTGTGGTTTGGCGGATGGCTCATCTTCAATGGGAGCAACACCATCGATGCCAACCTGTTCATCTACTACCTCGTCATTCTCTATACCATTCTGCAACCGATGAAAGACCTGTCGAAAGCCGGATATGCCATACAAAAGGGACTGGCTTCGATGGAGCGCATCAACAACATCCTCAGCGCAGAGAATACCATTCGGGAGGTGGACAATCCACAAATCATCGAAAATCTCAACGACAGCATCGAGATAAAAGGAGTCTCCTTCAGTTATAACGAAGGAAAAGAAATCCTACACGACATCAACCTGACCATAAAGAAAGGACAAACTATCGCCCTCGTTGGACAATCGGGTTCGGGCAAAAGCACACTTGTAGACCTCATTCCCCGTTACCACGACATCGCGGAAGGCAGCATAACCATCGACGGGAAAGATATCCGCAATCTTAGCATTCGTTCACTGCGAGGTCTTATTGGCAATGTCAATCAAGAAGCCATCCTGTTCAACGATACCATTCGCAACAATATCGCCTTTGGCAAGGACGGAGCCACACAGGATGAAATTGAGGCCGCAGCGCGTATTGCCAATGCTCACGACTTCATCATGGCAACGGAAGAGGGCTACGAAACGAATGTCGGCGACCGTGGTTGTCGTCTTTCGGGCGGACAGCGACAACGCATCAGTATTGCACGGGCCATCCTGAAGAATCCGCCTATCCTCATCCTCGACGAGGCTACTTCCGCACTCGACACCGAAAGCGAAAGACTGGTGCAGAATGCACTCGAGCGACTGATGTCCACCCGGACTACGATTGCCATAGCCCATCGCCTTTCCACCATCAAGCATGCTGACGAGATTTGCGTGTTGCATGAAGGACAGATTGTGGAGCGTGGCACTCACGAAGAACTCATCAGCAAGGGCGGCTACTACAAACGCCTTCACGATATGCAACAATTGTAATCATTCTGAATCATGAAAAATCGGTATAAATATCTCCTCTCGCTCTTTTTGCTGCTAATCGGTGTGTTCCTTATTGGCAAGATTGTCTTTATGCTCTACAACCAGAGCATCGAGAGCCTGACTATCGGAAAAATGTTGGCCGTTTGGGTTCATGGTTTACCACTCGACATAAGAACCGCAGCTATAGCCTTGCTGATTCCGACACTATGCAGTCTTTCCACACGCAATACCCGCGTCATCCTTATTCCCTATTTCATTCTTTTGGCCATCGTCGTAGGCATTATTATTATGGCCGACACCATCATGTATGAATTTTGGGAATTCAAACTCAGTGCGGTTGTATTAAGTTATGCCGCTTCGCCCGAGGGTACAACCAATAGTGTCAGCATGAGTTTCCTCGTGGTGCGTCTGCTGGCTGTTGTGGCCTTTATACTCCTCATTGCCGTACCGTCTATTTGGATAACGCCCAAGCGCTTCAATAAGAAAGGAAAGACTGGAATCATACTACCTATCGTATTGGCTTGCCTGCCTTTCGATGTATCCAGTTGCTACCATGAGGGAAGCCTTTTTCAAAGTCATGCGGCGACAAATTCTGTTTATCGCTTCGCCACATCCTTCTTTGACGAAAAACATTACGATTTCCTCAACGAGGAAATTTGTGACAACTATCTCCAACAACTCTACCCGACACTCTCGGACGAGAACATGACCGACACCCTGCTCAATACCGACCGCCCCAATGTACTGATTGTGATGGTGGAAAGTTTCGGAGGTAAGTTTGTCGAGGAGTTAGGCGGAATCCCTGGTGTAGCCCCCGAACTAAGTCGCCTCATCGCTGAAGGCATCTTCTGGGATCAGTATTATAGCAACTCGTTCCGCACCGACCGTGGTACGGTATGTGCTTTTTCTGGTACCATCAGTTATCCCACCATCAGTCCGATGAAGAAAGTAGAGATGCACGACCAGTTGCCCTCACTTGCCCGCAGTTTCCGCAATGCTGGTTACCAGACAGGCTACCTCTATGGCGGTGCCATGACCAATATGGGTAAACGCCAGTATCTCGAAGATATGGGCTTTGATTCGTTGATGGACGATACTTTCTTCTCCGAAGACGAAATCAACAGCAGTTGGGGAGCCAACGACAGTACCTCTGCGATGAAAGTTTACCATGTAATCGCCGAAGCCGATACCGCATCACATTGGTTCATGGGCTATCAAACCTTATCGAGCCACGAGCCCTGGGTGGTACCCTATCATCGGCTGGAAGACGAACGCCTCAATGCCTTTGCCTATACAGACTACTGCATCGGTCAGTTGGTCGATAGCCTTCGTACACTACCCGCCTGGGATAACATGCTCGTCATCATCATTCCCGATCATGGTTTCCTCTATGAACAGACTTACGACGACCCCGAATTCTTCCATAGTCCTATGTTGTGGTTAGGAGGTGCCGTTAAAGAGCCGAAGTGCATTCATACACTCATCAACCAAAGTGATATTGCTGCGACATTGCTCGCACAAATGGGACTGGCGCATGGAGAATATCCCTATAGCCGCAATGTGCTCAGTGCCGACTATAAACCCTTTGTCTATTGTAACTACCCAGCAGGATTCTTGTTCAAGGACGATACGGGCGAGACCCTTTTTGACCTTAGTGCCAGAATGGCAATACCCGTCGGCAAACCTGCTGACGCAGAACGATTGGGCAAGGGACAGGCTATTTTACAGGACAGTTATAAAAACCTCTGCAAATGAGTAAGGCCAAACGACATCCCTATTTGGCAAAAGTAGGAACAAATATTCTCCTGGGGCTTGTCTGGCTCTTGTCACACCTCCCTCTACGAGTGCTTTACTCCATTTCCACGGGGTTCTATTATCTGGTATATTATATCGTACGCTATCGCCGCAAACTCGTTTCCCGGCAGTTGGCAGACAGTTTCCCCGAAAAAAGCGAGAGTGAACGAAAGCAAATCGCCAAACGGTTCTATCGCTTCTTCTGCGATTACATTGTGGAGACCCTGAAACTTGCCACCATGTCCCATGAGGAGATGCAACGCCGTGTTGAGTTTGTCGGAATAGAAGAGATGCAAGAGGTTCTGAAGCGTGAGGGCAAGCAATTCGGTTTCTTTTACCTCGGACATTACTGCAACTGGGAGTGGCTTGCCTCTTTCCCCATGTGGCTGAATCCCGTATGGCAAGGAGCACAAATCTACCATCCTTTGTACAACAAACAGATGGACGATTTCTTCATCAATCTGCGCCAGCAGTTTGGCGGCATCTGCATTCCCATGAAGCAAACCTTGCGCCAAATCCTTACCGCTCGTAAGGAAGAGAAACAACTGATTATCGGATTCATTGCCGACCAAGCTCCCAAATGGGAGGCCATGCACCACTGGACTTCGTTCCTCAATCACCAGACTTCTTTCTTCATCGGTACAGAGAAGATTGCCCGCCAGGTCGATGCCGCACTCTATTACATCCATGTCACCCGCCCCCGTCGCGGATACTATCGTGCCGAGTTCGAACTCATAAGCATGCATCCCGCAGAACTGGCAGAGTTTGAGGCTACCGACCGCTATGCGGCATTACTCGAACAGCAAATCAAGGAACATCCCGAACTGTGGCTCTGGACCCACCACCGATGGAAACGAAGCCACGAAGAATGGCTGAAACGGGCTTCTTCCTCAGAAACAAGCGCTTAGCATTGTTGCTTTTTGCATCGGAAAACGGTTAATTTGCCCTTCTGGAAAATTCCATTATTTTCCTCAAAAAATACCGCCCTTTTTGTTTGCTTACGAATATATTTATTCGTATTTTTGTCCATGTAGTGATTAAAACCTTATAACTAATTCCAAAAAATTATGTCTATGAAACAAACTTTACTCCAATTCAGATCTTTGCTGCTTATGCTCTGTATGATGTTAAGCATCAACACATGGGCAGCAGAACTCAACGAGACCATCACATTCAAGGATTTGGGCTATACCAATAGCCAGAGTGTAGAATCTGTCACAGGAACCAATGTTACCCTAACACTCGACAAGGGTTCAAACACAAACAATGGTCCCAAGTACTACAACACAGGTGAGGGCTTGCGTTTGTACGGTGGCAACACCATGACCGTGACCTCTACTGCCGAGGGCTACAGCATTGTTAGCATCACCTTTACCTATTCTGGTAGTGGTTACACGATGGGCGATGCTACAGTCAGCGGAGGAAGCTACTCTACCAACGGAGCCGTTGCCACATGGACAGGTAAGGCATCCGAATTCACCATCACCTCTGCTGCCACCTGCCGTCTGCAAAAGATGGAAATCACCCTATCCAACGCCAGTGCGCAGGCTCCCGTCCTAAACTTGGAAAAGAGTCTGATTCTCGTCGGAGAAACCACGACCATCACTACTAATGGTCCTGCACTCACCCTATCCTCAAGCGATCCGGGTATTGCTTCCATTTCTGGTACAACCATTACGGGTGCCGCCGATGGTAATGCCACAATTACGGCCACATGGTCGGCTGGTTCAATCGGAGGCGTTTCCTACTCTGGTGGTTCTATGGAATTTGGCATCAGAGTATTGGAAGTCGAAGAAGGGGTCTTTGATTTCACGCTTGGTTACGACTATGGTTCAGGTTATGTGGCAGGTAGCGCCGCAAACAATAGTGGCACATGGACTGCTGGCGATGTAACAATGGTCACCGCAGGACGCAACTGTTGGTACCAAGGGCAGAACTTCCGTTTGTATGCTGCCAGTGGTGAAGTTCCTGTAGGTACAATGACCTTCAATGCTCCCACAGGAAAGGTAATCTCCTCTATTCTCTTTAATTCGTTCAACACGAACATTGGCAATATCGCTGCCGACAAGGGAAACTACGAGGTCGCTGGCGATAACCTATCTGCTACATGGACAGGTTCAGCCAACACCGTTACCTTCACGGCAACAGGTACCTCTGCTATCAATAGTATTACCGTCACTTGTGGTGTGGCTTCCAGCGTGGCAACCCCTGTAGCCAGCATAGCATCGGGTTATTACAGCGGTTCCGTAAGTTTTGAGTTAAGTACAGAAACTGAAGGAGCCACCATTTACTACACCACAGACGGAAGCACGCCAACCAATGCAAGTACGACCTATACGGGTGCCATCAATGTATCGAGCACTACTGTCGTCAAGGCCATCGCCGTGAAGGGTGGAGTTTCATCTGATGTCATGACCCTGACCGTCACCATTCCCACGGCGGTGTTTAATTCCATTGCTGCCCTAAAGACAGCTGCCCCCACGGACTTTGTTATCTTGAATCTCACTAACGCACAGGTTCAGTATCGCAATAGCACTACCGACCTGTATGTAGCCGACGAAAGCGGTGCACTGGAGTTCTACAAGATTAGTAGCCTGCCTCATAATGCCGGCACCATACTCAATGGCTCCATTGTTGTCAAATATACGGTTTACAAGAGCATGCCCGAGATTACGGCCATTTACGACAATCGCCTAACTGCTACCGAAGGAACGATAACACCTATAGTGGTTGAAGCCGATGATGTAACACTTGCCGACTATGTTGGCAAACTTATCAAGGTAAAAGACGAATATTCCGTAGATGGGGACAACAAGTATGCTGGAACACTGCTTATTTATAACAAATTTGGCAAAACCGTGCCTGAGGTTGAAGCAGGTACAACCATCGTCGTAACAGGTATTGTAGTTCCCTTCAACGATGGTCCGGAACTGGCTATCGTATCAATGAAGGAAAGTCTCATCGAACTGGATGTGGATGTTTCCAACTTCACATGGGTAGGAACCAATGTAAAGGGCAACTACAAGTTCACACTTGATACTTATGCAGGCGCTCCTACCGATCCACAGTTCCGTCTGACCCTCGAACCGCTCGATGCTTCACAGCCAGCTCAGTTCTCTGCCGCTGACCTGAACGACGACAACTATTGGGAACCGATGTTCAAATACTACACCAAAATGCTGGCCGGCGAGGAGATGACAGCACAGAACAACATCAAGCGTCTGTATGTTAACGATGTCGCTCTGCTGAAAGATCAGTTCAAGGACTATGCTAACCTGAAGTTGATTCAGTTCAACCTGACCTCCGACTACACCATTCCCGATGGATGCCTCGCCGAACTCGACGGTCATCTGGATAACCTCTATATCTATTCTACAGGCAACATGACATTGGGCGACAACATCGTACCCAACGATGTTCCCTTCCATGTATATGTTGAGACCGATGCGCTGTATCAGGCATGGAACACCTATAAGGTAAACAATGGAAGTGCCTTCATCATTGACACACCCGATGCCATCAACAGCATTGAGGCTGAACAGAGCAAGACCGATGATGCTATCTACGACCTCAGTGGTCGTCGCATAAGCAAAACCACAAAGGGAATCTATATCATCAACGGCAAAAAAGTTGTTAAATAATCTATTATGGCTAAAGCACCAGAGTTTAAGTATGCGCCCATGTTCCAAATGGGCAAGGATGATACCGAGTATTATCTCCTGTCGAAAGAGGGAGTCAGTGTCAGCGAATTTGAGGGACATCCCATCCTGAAGGTTACGCCCGAGGCACTGACACAAATGTCTAAACAGGCATTCCATGATGTGAGTTTCCTGCTCCGTCGCAGTCACAACGAGCAGGTGGCAAAGATTCTGCGCGACCCCGAAGCATCGGAGAACGACAAGTATGTGGCACTGACCTTCCTACGCAATGCCGAAGTGGCATGCAAGGGACAGTTGCCGCTGTGTCAGGACACGGGTACCGCCATCATCCACGGCGAGAAGGGTCAGCAGGTATGGACGGGATTCTGCGACGAGGAAGCATTGTCCAAGGGCGTTTATCAGACCTACACCGAGGACAACCTGCGCTACTCGCAGAATGCACCTTTGACGATGTTTGATGAGGTGAACACCAAGTGTAACCTGCCCGCACAGATTGACATCGAGGCTACCGAAGGTATGGAATACCGTTTCCTGATGGTAACCAAGGGGGGCGGTTCGGCCAACAAAACCTATTTGTATCAAGAAACAAAGGCTCGCATCCAGAACCGTGGCACACTCATTCCCTTCCTCGTAGAAAAGATGAAGAGTCTCGGTACGGCAGCCTGCCCACCCTATCACATTGCTTTCGTCATCGGTGGCACATCGGCAGAGAAGAACCTGCTGACGGTGAAACTGGCTTCTACGCACTATTACGACTCGCTGCCCACTACGGGCGATGAGACGGGTCGCGCCTTCCGCGATGTGGAACTGGAGAAGGAGCTGCTACAGGAGGCTTATAAGATTGGACTCGGTGCTCAGTTCGGCGGCAAATATATGGCTCACGATGTTCGCGTGGTGCGCCTGCCGCGTCATGGTGCCTCGTGTCCCATCGGTCTGGGTGTGAGTTGCTCTGCCGACCGCAACATCAAGGCCAAGATTAACAAGGATGGTATCTGGATTGAGAAGATGGACGTCAAACCCTACGAACTGATTCCCGAAGAACTGCGCCAGGCCGGTGAGGGCGAAGTGGTGAAGGTTGACCTCAACCGTCCCATGAGCGAGGTATGTAAACAGCTCTCGC
>JAGCYD010000074.1 GCA_017960985.1 Bacteroidaceae bacterium | reverse complement strand
GACGGTGAGGAAGCAAGGTTTGCGGTTGTCGATGACACAACAGTTGGGCGAAATTGACACCTCGCAGTCGGTACAGGCATACAAGGCGTCGATTGTCTTGTCGCTGGAGGCACCTGGGGTCAGGTGTATCAGTATTTCCACGCCGGCAGCCGTCAGGTCTTCCACCTTTCTTACCTTGATTTTGCCCTTCTCTGCGGCTTTCAGTATCGAGTCGATGAAGGCACTGGGCTTGCTGGGCGAGCCCGTGGTCTGTCCGAATGGCAGTTCCGTGATGGCCAGGGTCTTGGCATCACGCTTCTCTATCTTTGCGCGGACACGGATGGTGCCGCCGCGTTGTCCGTCGTTGTATCTCGATACATCGATGCTGCCGCCTGTGGGGAAATCGGGGTAGAGATGGAAATCCTCGCCGTGCAGGTAACTGATGGCGGCATCGCACAACTCGTTCAGGTTGTGCGGAAGAATCTTACAACTCAGCCCCACGGCAATGCCCTCGGCTCCCTGTGCAAGCAACAGGGGGAACTTCACGGGCAGTGTGATGGGCTCCTTGTTGCGGCCGTCGTAGGAGAGTTTCCACTCCGTCGTCTTGGGGTTGAACACCACATCGAGGGCAAACTTTGAAAGCCTGGCCTCGATGTATCGGCCTGCTGCAGCATCGTCGCCCGTCAGTATGTTACCCCAGTTACCCTGACAATCGACCAGCAACTCCTTTTGTCCCAACTGCACCAGCGCGTCCTTGATACTCGCATCGCCGTGCGGGTGGAACTGCATCGTATGTCCCACGATGTTCGCCACCTTGTTGAACCGGCCGTCGTCCATGCGCTTCATCGAGTGCATGATGCGGCGCTGTACGGGCTTGAAACCGTCGGTGATGTGCGGTACGGCGCGTTCCAGGATTACATACGAGGCATAGTCGAGGAACCAACTTTGGTACATTTGGTTCAGATGGTGGGTAATGCCTTCTATCTGAGTTACATGGTCAGTCATACTGTCGTCTTGTCATTGCTTTTCGTGCAAAGATACGAAATGTTCGTGATATTGGCAAGTTGCCAGGGACGAAAAGAGGCAGGGGTGTTGCCCCTGCCTCCGATGTCGTGTTTCGAATGTTCTTTAGTATCCGAAGATTTCCTCGAGGGAGACGCGACGGATGGGAGCAACCTTTTCGAGAGCCTTCATGTCGAGTTCCTTCTCGTCGCCCAAGATAGCATAACGCCCCTGACGGTTGGCAATGTTCTGCTGCTCGAAGTCGGCAATGTCCTTCAGCGTCAGTTTCTGTAGGTCGTTATAGATACGCTGGTCGGGGTCGAAGTCATAACCCTGACGCTTGGCAGCCAGATAGGCGTTGATGACGGCGAACTTGGTCGTGCGCTGGCTGGCCATTTGCTTTGTCAACGCATCCTTGGCTATGCGGAAAGCGGCCTCGCTCTGTGGCATCTGGTCGATAATCTCGCGGAACTGACCGACGCAGTCCATCATCTTGTCGTTTTGGGTAATGATATAGGTGAAGAAATTCTCGGGTTCACCCTTCTTCGAGGGCGTAATATAGTAGGCTGCGGCACTATAGGCCAGTCCGCGAGCCTCGCGCAATTCCTGGAAGACGATGCCGTTCATGCCACCGCCGAAATACTCGTTGAAGAGATCGATGGTAGCGTGTTCATTGAGGTTAGTCTGGCGGCCTTCGTTGTAGTTCATACGCATGTAGATGTTCTTGGCATCGTAGGGAGCGATGAGCACTTCAGGCTGCGGAGTGGTCTGCAGACGGTAGGGTTCGCCCTCGGGAACGGCTGCCAGCGACTTCTTCGTCGGGTGCAGTTTGGTGATAACCTTGTCCAGTTCGGCCTGACTGAGGGGACCATAGTAGAGTACCTGATGCTGGTAATGGGCGATGTTCTTCAGTAGGTCGAGCAGCACCTGCGGGTCGGTGTCGCGGAGTTCCTGTTCGCTCATCTTGTCGCGCATGTTATTGTGCGTGCCATAGTTGGCGTAGTAGTTCAGCATAGAGAAGCATGTGCGCTGGTCTTGCTTCTGGTCCTGTCGGTTCTTGAGGATAAGACCTACCATCTGCTCGTACGCATCCTTGTCCACCTGTGCATTGCGGAGCAGGTCCTCGAGCAAGGCCAGAGCCTGGGACATGTTCTCGCTGAGGCCTCGGATGCCTATCTGTATCTCGTCGCTGCCGACACTGATGTAGTAGTCGCAGGCCAGTTTGTAGAACTGTTGCTTTACCTCGTTTGCCGACAAACGCTTGGTTCCGAGGTAGTCGATGTAATCGGAAGCGATGTCGTAACGACGGTCATCCTCGTTGCCGAACTCGTAGCGGAAGTTCAGGTTAAACAGGGCATCGGCGGTGTTTTTCTTATAGATGACGGGCAGACCCTTCTTGGTGTTGAAGAACGACAAATCCTTCTTGAAGTCGAGGAACTGCGGATGTATGGGTTCAACCTCGCTTTGCTGAATCTCCTGTACGAAGTCGCTGATTTGGTCGCGATTGGTCGGTATGGGAGTTATCTCGGGCTTGTCGATTTTCTTTTGAGTGGTGTCCTCGCCCTGTCGCTTATAGACTGTGACATAACCGTCGGTAAAGAAGCGGTTAGCAAAATCGACGAGGTCCTTCTTTGAAATCTTGGACAGGCGGTCGAGTTGTTTCACATCCTGCTGCCACTCCACGCCATTGATGAAGGAATCCATCATCTTGCTGACGCGAGAGCGGTTGTGGTCGAGGCTACGCAACTCGGCAAGTTTTTTGTTATTTACGGCGGATACGAGCAAATCCTCCTCAAATTCGCCGCGCTTCAACTTTTCGATTTCGCCCAAAAGAAGTTCCTTTACTTCGTCGAGGGTCTGTCCCTCCTTGGGCATACCGATGAGGAGGAAGAAGCCATGTTCCATCAGTGCCTCTACACCCGACTGGGCTACCATGACGCGCATTTCCTGGTTTAGGTCGAGGTCGAAGAGACCTGCCTTACCGTTGGAAAGGACGGCGTCGATGAGTTCCAGTGTGTCGTTTTGCAAGGAGGCGGCACGCTCGCTGCGCCATCCCATCCAGATGGATTCTGCCTCAAGGCCCACTACGGTGGTGTCCACGGGTTCGGTCTGAGCCTTCAATGCGGGGAATGAGGGCTGACGGACATCGGCTCCGGGCTTCCATCCGCCAAAGTAGCGGTCGATGATGGCGATAGTCTGGTCGGGATCAAAGTCGCCTGCCATCATGACGGCCACATTGTTGGGCACATACCACTTGCTGAAGTAGTTCTTGATATTGGTGATGGAAGGGTTCTTCAGGTGTTGCTGCGTTCCGATGGTCGTCTGCGTGCCGTAGGGATGAGTGGGGAACAACTTGGCCATCAAGGCTTCGAAGACCTTGTTGTTATCGTTAGCCAAGCCGATGTTGTACTCTTCGTACACGGCCTCCAACTCGGTGTGGAAGCCACGGATAACCATGTTCTGGAAACGGTCGCTCTGTATCTTCGCCCAGTTCTCTATTTCGTTCGAGGGGATGTCCTCGGTGTAGCAGGTCACATCGTTGGAAGTAAAGGCGTTCGTCCCCTGTGCGCCGATGGCTGCCATCAGTTTGTCGTACTCGTTAGGGATGAAATACTGGGCGGCCAACTGCGATACGCTGTCAATCTCGTGATACTTCTGTCGGCGCTGTTCGGGGTCGGTGATAAGGCGGTATTCCTCGTAGCGTCGTTCGATGTCGGCCAGTAGCGGAGCCTCTGCCTCGGCATTACTGGTGCCGAAACGGCTCGTACCCTTGAACATCAAATGCTCCAGATAGTGCGCCAGTCCCGTGGTCTCGGCAGGGTCGTTCTTCGAACCTGTACGCACAGCGATGTAAGTCTGAATGCGTGGTTTATCGTTGTTCACAGAAAGATAAACCTTCAACCCGTTGTCGAGCGTATAGATACGCGTCTGCATGGGGTCTCCCTCAACGGTCTGGTACTTGTAGTCCTTGGCGTAGGCACTGCCCAGGCTGAGCAGCAGGGCCAGTGTGGATAGAATCACTTTTTTCATAGTATGGTGTATTAAGTATGGTTATTGTCGTTTAGTTCCCTATGTTTTAATATATGCAAAAAAGCGCTGAATATGGTGCTTTATGCGTTAATAAACACACAAAGATAGTGATTCTTTCGCGGAAAAGTTGTATTTTTGCACGCGAAATTACAGTTAAAAGATATAAAAGACATGGCACAACAAGACGATGTATTCAAGAAGATAATTTCCCATTGCAAGGAGTATGGCTTCGTATTCCCCAGCAGTGACATCTACGACGGACTGGGCGCAGTGTATGACTATGGGCAGAACGGCGTGGAACTGAAGAATAATATCAAACAGTACTGGTGGCAGTCTATGGTGCTGCTGAACGAGAATATCTTGGGCATCGACGCAGCCATCTTCATGCACCCGACGACCTGGAAGGCCAGCGGCCATGTAGATGCCTTCAACGACCCCTTGATAGATAATCGCGACTCGAAGAAGCGTTATCGTGCTGATGTGCTGATTGAGGACCAACTGGCCAAGTACGACGAGAAGATACAGAAGGAAATAGACAAGGCCGCCAAGCGTTTCGGTGATGCTTTCGACGAGGCACAGTTCCGTGCCACCAACGCACGCGTCATGGAATATCAGCAGAAGCGTGATGCCTTGCACGAGCGTTTCAGCAAGGCCTTGAACGATAATAACCTGGAGGAACTTCGTCAGATTATCCTCGACGAGGAGATAGTATGCCCCATCAGCGGTACGCGCAACTGGACCGAGGTACGCCAGTTTAACCTGATGTTCAAGACGGAGGTGGGCTCCACGGCAGAGGGCGCTTCGACCATCTATCTGCGTCCTGAGACGGCACAGGGAATCTTCGTAAATAACCTGAATGTCCAGAAGACGGGTCGTATGAAACTGCCCTTTGGTATCGCACAGATAGGAAAGGCTTTCCGTAATGAGATAGTTGCCCGTCAGTTCATCTTCCGTATGCGCGAATTCGAGCAGATGGAGATGCAGTTCTTCGTAAAGCCCGGTACCGAGTTGGAATGGTTCTCGAAGTGGAAGCAGACCCGTATGGCATGGCATCAGGCTCTGGGCTTCGGTGCAGAAAACTATCGTTTCCACGACCACGACAAACTGGCGCACTACGCCAATGCGGCTACCGATATTGAATTCCACATGCCATTTGGCTTTAAGGAAGTAGAGGGTATCCATTCGCGTACGAACTTCGACCTGAGTCAGCATGCTAAGTATTCGGGCAAGAAGATAGAGTATTTCGACCCCGAGACGAGCGAAAGTTATACACCGTTCGTCATAGAAACGAGTATCGGTGTGGACCGTATGTTCCTGTCCGTCATGTGTCATGCCTATACCGAGGAGCAGTTGCCTAACGGCGAAAGTCGTGTTGTACTGAAGTTGCCCGCAGCCTTGGCTCCCGTGAAACTTGCGGTGTTCCCCTTGACCAAAAAGGACGGTATGCCCGAGAAGGCACAGGAAATCATCAAGGACCTGCGTTTCCACTTCAACTGCAAATACGAGGAGAAAGACCAGATTGGCAAGCGCTATCGTCGTATGGACGCTATCGGTTGCCCCTACTGTGTTACCGTTGACCAGCAAACCTTGGAGGATAACACGGTAACGCTGCGTGACCGTGACACGATGGAGCAGCGTCGTGTGGCCATCAGCGATCTGCGTGGTATTATCGAAGATAAGGTAAGCATCACTTCGCTGTTGCGCAAGATTGACAATTGATTCGTATCACTGACCATGAATAGACTTTTCAACTGTCTTTCAGTTTTGTTGCTTGTCTTCTTTGCGACTACGACCTTTGTGGCGTGTAGCGAGGACGATGAGGAATGGGACCCGTATTATAGTTGGAAGGTTCGTAACGATGCCTGGTTCCAGACGGTAGTAGATTCTGCCCGTAAGGCTGAGGCTGAGGCAAGGAATATTTACGGCGACGACTGGGAAGAACACTGCGAATGGCGGAAGTTCAAGTCGCTGATGAAGTCGCATGATTACGATTCCGGTTGCACAACGGATAGTATCTATGTGCGCATCGTGGAGCGTGGCGATGGGAACTATTCGCCCTTGTGGACCGATACGGTACGAATGAGTTACCGTGGCTGGATGATGCCTTCGGTCTATAAATTGTACAACAAGGACAATTTATTGGTGGACAGCCTGCGTCAGGAAGTATTCTCGCAGACCTATTATAACGAGTACAACGAGGCTACGGCCATGCCTGGTGTGTATGGACTCACTTCGCTTGTGGAGGGTTTCAGTACGGCCTTGCAGTATATGGTGGCAGGGGATGACTGGTTTGTCTATGTTCCCTATGCGTTGGCCTACGGCAGTACGGCTACGGGTACAATACCTGCTTACAGTACATTGGTATGGCGCATCCATCTGAATGCAGTCTATGAGGCAGGCTCGGGTGTGCCGGACTGGAAATAGAACAGATACGCTCCTAACGAATCAAGGCGACACTTAGTGCCGCCTTGATTCGTTAATATACCTAATTCGATTACTTTTCTATACTGAGAAGTTCTACCGTGAAGGTGAGCATAGAGAAGGGAGGAATCTTCCCTGCCTCGCGGTCACCATAAGCCAGTTCCTGTGGGATGAACAATTGCCACTTCGAGCCGACGGGCATCAT
>JAGCYD010000073.1 GCA_017960985.1 Bacteroidaceae bacterium | reverse complement strand
CTGAATTAAATGAAAAAACAAAGCTGGACGACGAACAATCGAAAGATATTAAGCGATTAGTTGTCCTTTTGGAAGCAAAAGATGAATTGGATAAGAATCAAACAATGCAAATAGATTCTTTAAACAAAACAATCTCGGAATATAACGACCATGTTCGTCGTTATAAAAAATATATTGTTCTTATCAGTGTTATCTCTATTGCATCAATAATTCTAAGTGTGCTTCAGTTCTTTATTTAACATTTTAATATATTTGATTATGTTTGGAAAGATTGTATCACTTGCTTCGACTTATGTTGTTGGTCAATGGGCGGCCACTATAGGTAATTATGTCTATGAGGCTTCTCGTGCCTATTTAGACTATCGGTTATTGGACGAAAATAGTCCCGGTTATCATTGGAAGAATGGGATTATGGGATTTGAAAAGAAGAAGGAGGAAGAAGATGACTAATCACCCCATACTTACAGGAATATGGCAGGGCATCAAAAATGGTTTGTCTTCGGCGCTCGTGGATGGTGTTCTCTCCATGATAGAGAGGTCTCAAGAAAATTCGGACGAAGAGGAAGATTAGACTATTCCTTTCGTTTTGTGCTTAACTGGGGTGCAAACGAGCGTAATGTCACGAACCTCTCCGATTTCGTCCAAAACGAAGTGTGGAAACTGATGGGGGATGGTGATATCCCCATGCGACAGGATGCAATCCGCTTCCGATAAAGACAATCTCTTAGTTACCAATAAGGCCACCCAGGAAACCTGAGTGGCCTTTGACATTGTATTTGCGTTGCGATTAAAGCTCGGCGAAGTACTTGATGGTGCGAACCATCTGGCTGGTGTAGCTGTTCTCATTGTCGTACCAGCTAACAACCTGTACGAGAGAGTTTCCGTCGTCCATCTTGGAAACCATGGTCTGGTTTGCATCGAAGAGAGAACCGAACTTCATACCGATGATGTCGCTGGAAACGAGCTTCTCCTCGGTGTAACCGAAGGATTCGTTCTGAGCAGCCTTCATGGCAGCGTTGATGCCTTCAACAGTAGCCTCACCCTTAACTACAGCATGCAGAATGGTGGTAGAACCTGTGAAGGTAGGAACACGCTGGGCAGCACCGATAAGCTTACCATTCAGCTCGGGGATAACGAGGCCAATAGCCTTGGCAGCACCCGTAGAGTTAGGAACGATATTAGCAGCACCGGCACGAGCACGCTGGAGGTCACCCTTGCGCTGAGGACCGTCAAGAATCATCTGGTCGCCAGTGTAAGCATGAACAGTTGTCATGATACCGCTCTGAATGGGAGCGTAATCATTGAGGGCCTTTGTCATAGGAGCCAAGCAGTTTGTAGTACAAGATGCAGCTGAGATAACGGTATCGTCCTTCTTCAGGGTCTTGTGGTTTACATTGTAAACGATGGTGGGGAGGTCATTGCCTGCAGGTGCAGAGATGACAACCTTCTTGGCACCAGCCTGTACATGAGCGCTGGCCTTCTCCTTGCTTGTATAGAAACCTGTGCACTCCAGAACTACATCAACACCCAGCTTACCCCAGGGCAGCTCAGCTGCGTTGGGCACAGCATAGATGGTAATTTCCTTACCATCAACGATGATAGAGTTGTCTGTAGCCTCTACAGTGTGCTTGTTCTCACCGAACTTGCCAGCGAAACCACCCTGAGCGGTATCGTACTTGAGCAGGTGAGCCAACATCTTGGGGCTGGTCAGGTCGTTGATAGCAACTACCTCATAACCCTCAGCCTCGAACATCTGACGGAAAGCGAGGCGTCCAATACGGCCAAAGCCGTTAATAGCTACTTTTACGTTTGCCATTTTCTTTACTTTTTAAATTGGTTAGTAAATATTATAATCGTCTTTTTAAGATTTCCTCTCAAAAACGATGCAAATGTACGAAATTCTTTTTATATTTGCATTATCAACCGTTAATTATTTCTCATTATTATTATCACAAAAAACAAACTATCATGGGATTCATTAAAGATTTTAAGGAGTTTGCCCTTAAGGGTAATGTAGTGGACATGGCTGTCGGTGTTATCATCGGCGGTGCGTTTGGTAAAATCGTTACCAGTATCGTAAGCAACATCATTATGCCCCCCATCGGCGTTTTGTTGGGTGGTGTGGATTTCACCGAATTGAAGGTAACCCTGAAAGAGGCTGTTACCGAGGGCGAGACCGTGACGGAGGCTGTTACCTTGAATTACGGCCAGTTTATTCAGGATGTTGTGGATTTCCTCATCATCGCACTGTGTATCTTCCTGATGATTAAGGGCATCACCAAACTGACCGCCAAGAAGGAAGAACCCGCTCCCGAAGAGCCCGCAGCACCTGCAGCCCCCACGCAGGAGGAATTGCTTACCGAGATTCGCGATTTACTGGCTAAGAAGAAGTAAACCCCTTCCCTATCCCCTCCCCTAAACGGGAGGGGTCTCTTTTTAACATTAAACATTAACCTTTAAACTTTACAAATATGAAAAAGTATTTAGCAGAAATGGTTGGCACGATGGTTCTCGTGCTTATGGGTTGCGGTGTTGCAACAAGTATTGGTTGTGGTGAGCCCGCTGGCGTAGCAGCAACTGCGTTGGCTTTCGGTCTTGCCGTTGTGGCTATGGCCTACACGATTGGCGGCATCAGTGGTTGCCATATCAATCCCGCCATCACACTGGGTTGTCTTCTCTCGAAGCGCATTTCCTGCAAAGATGCAACTTGGTACATGGTATTCCAGGTTATCGGTGCTTTCATCGGTAGTGCCAGTCTCTTTGCCCTTACTTCCACCACAGCAGTTGAAGGTACGGGTGCTAACGACCTGCAAGAAGGTGTTAGCATGTGGGGCGGACTGATTGCCGAAATAGTATTCACCTGTGTATTCGTGCTCGTAGTACTTGGCACAACCGACGAGAAAAAGGGCGCTGGCAACTTTGCTGGCTTGGCTATTGGCCTCTCTCTGGTTCTCGTTCACCTCGTATGCATCCGCTACACGGGTACGAGTGTCAATCCCGCCCGTTCCATTGCTCCCGCAGTGTTCCAGGGTGGTACGGCTCTCAGCAACCTGTGGATTTTCATCGTTGGTCCTTTTGTTGGTGCCGCTTTGGCTTCTTGTATTTGGTGCTTGATTGGTTGCGATTGCAAGAAGTGTGAGAAGTAACGGGAACGAAAACGAAGACAAGCAGAAAGTATATGAAAAAACTTCTTATTATTACCATTGTTTCTTTCATTACCTGCAACGCCATGGCATTGGAGTTCGAGCCTCAGGAAGGTTTCACCAATATGGTATTCTTAGGCATGAACGCCACAAATGTCAGGAACTCAGATTTTGATGGAAAAATTGGTGGTGTGATGGGCTTCCGCACGGATTATATCCTGCCCAAGGCTCACGGCACCTATATCACATTGGGAATAGACTGGACGATGAAAGGCGGCAAGGCCTCGAGAACGGAAATCGACCCGTTGGATGGCGTCACCGAACAAAAATCCACAGCCAAAACCAATCTCCACTATGTAGAGATTCCTCTTCGCGTAGGCTTCCGTTACAACTTCAATAAGCACATTGGCGTTTACGGTGAGGTTGGTCCCTACTTCGCCATAGGCGTTGGTGGTAAGCACAAGTACGAAGTAGATGCTGACGGAGCACAGTGGGGAGATGTCGAAGATGCCAATACATGGAAGGCTTTCAAGAAAAGTACCGTCAACGCTAACTTCCAGCGTTGGGATACAGGTCTGGGATTCCGCGTAGGCACCGAATACAACCAGCACTACAATCTGATGCTTGGCTGTGACTGGGGCTTCACGGACATGTGGCGCGATTCTTACCGCGATGCTATGTGGAGCGCAGGAACTCCGATTTTAGGCAAAGCCAAAAACTTCAACTTCACACTGGCTTTCGGTTTCCGTTTCTAACCGGAGAACCCGTCTAAGTAAAATGTCCCGTGGCAAATGCTTCGGGACATTTCTTTTATATGTAATAATATTTGCTTATCTTTGCGGGCAAATTAAATCAAAGCATTATGTTTGAGAACCTAAGCGAAAGACTGGAACGGTCTTTTAAGATACTGAAAGGCGAAGGACGCATTACCGAAATCAATGTGGCCGAGACACTGAAGGATGTACGCCGTGCCCTATTGGATGCGGATGTGAACTACAAGGTCGCCAAGCAATTTACCGATACAGTCAAGCAAAAGGCACTGGGACAGAATGTGCTGACCGCTGTTCGCCCCAGCCAGTTGATGGTCAAGATTGTCCACGACGAACTGGCGCTGCTGATGGGAGGCGAGACAGCCGAACTGAATTTGCCGGGCCGCACAGGCGACCCCAGCATCATCCTGATGGCGGGTCTGAATGGCTCGGGTAAGACGACTTTCAGCGGCAAACTGGCCAAAATGCTAAAGGAGAAGAACTTCAAGAAGCCTTTGCTGGCTGCTTGCGATACCTTCCGTCCAGCCGCCATGGAACAGTTGCGCGTTCTCGGTGAGCAAATCGATGTGCCTGTATATATGGAACTGGGGGCAACCGACCCCGTACAGGTGGCGCTGCACGCCATCACCGAGGCACGACAAAAAGCCAACGATGTAGTGATTGTCGATACGGCAGGACGACTGGCCATCGACGAGGAACTGATGCAGCAAATCTCCGACATCAAGGATGCCATACATCCCCACGAAATACTTTTCGTCGTAGATGCCATGACGGGACAAGACGCCGTGAATACTGCGAAGGAGTTCAACGACCGTCTGGATTACAGGGGTGTCGTTCTGACTAAGTTGGACGGTGACACACGCGGTGGTGCTGCCCTCAGCATCCGTTCCGTAGTCGAGAAGCCCATCAAGTTCGTCGGAACAGGCGAGAAAATGGAGGCTATCAGCCCCTTCCACCCTGCCCGAATGGCCGACCGCATTCTGGGTATGGGCGACATTGTTTCCCTCGTTGAAAAAGCGCAGGAGCAATACGACGAGAAAGAGGCACGCCGTCTGGAGGCACGCATCAAGAAGAACCAATTCGACTTCAACGATTTCTACACACAGATTCAGCAAATCAAGAAGATGGGCAACCTGAAGGACCTCGCCTCAATGATTCCCGGTGTAGGCAAAGCACTGAAGGACATCGACATCGATGACAATGCCTTTAAGAATATCGAAGCCATCATCCTCAGCATGACTCCCAAGGAACGACAAAACCCGGGATTGCTGAATACCAGTCGGCGTATGCGTATCGCCAAGGGAAGTGGCACGAATATCCAGGAGGTAAACAAACTCATCAAACAATTTGAACAGACGCGCAAGATGATGAAGATGGTGACAGGCAAGAACGCCCTGAGCATGATGAAGAACATGCCTAAACTCCCCGGCGGAATGCCGAAGATGTAATATTTGACATTTAACATTTGACATTCAATATGACTCTCATTGACGGAAAGGCCACGGCTGCCACAATTAAAGCCGAAATAAAGGAAGAAGTAGAAAAGATTGTGCAGGCAGGCGGCAAGCGCCCACACCTTGCAGCGATACTCGTCGGACACGACGGTGGTAGCGAAACCTATGTGCGCAACAAGGTGTTGGCATGCGAAGCATGTGGCTTCGAGAGCACACTCATCCGCTTCGAGGACGACATCACAGAACAAACCCTGTTGGAATGTATCGAGCAGTTGAACAACAATGCAGACATCGACGGGTTTATCGTTCAGCTGCCCCTACCCCGCCACATCAACGAGCAACGCATTATCGAGGCTATCGATTACCGCAAGGATGTTGATGGATTTCACCCCCTCAATGTCGGTCGCATGGCAATCGGCCTACCCTGTTTCATTAGTGCCACACCACTGGGCATACTCACCCTGCTCCGTCGCTACGACATCCCCACCAGTGGCAAGAAGTGTGTCATACTGGGACGCAGCAATATTGTCGGCAAGCCTATGGCGCAACTGATGATGCAAAAACAATATGGTGATGCTACCGTTACGGTTTGTCACAGCCGCAGCGAGAACCTTCGCGAGGAATGCCTGAAAGCAGACATCATCATTGCCGCCATTGGCAAACCAGGTTTTGTCACTGCCGACATGGTAAAGGAGGGGGCTACGATTGTCGATGTAGGTACTACCCGAGTACCCGACGCTTCCCGTAAGAGTGGTTTCCGTCTTTGTGGCGATGTGCAGTTCGACGAGGTTGCGCCGAAATGTGCTTATATCACTCCCGTACCGGGTGGCGTAGGTCCCATGACCATTTGCATGCTCATGCTCAATACGCTATCTGCGGCGAAAAAGGAGTTTTACAAGTAAATTTCGCTCTCGCCAGTAATTTTTCAATATTCAATTTCCGACTTTCAATTTATTTTCTTACCTTTGCACTCGCATTTAGGGGAGACGCCCTTATATGGTGACTATAGTTCAGTTGGTTAGAGCGTCAGATTGTGGTTCTGAATGTCGTGGGTTCGAGTCCCACTAGTCACCCTCCCTGAAAAAGTGCCTGCTTCAGTAGCTCAGTTGGTTAGAGCACCTGACTGTTAATCAGGGGGTCGTTGGTTCAAGCCCATCCTGAAGCGCAAAGCCTACCTCACAAGGGTAGGCTTTTCTTATGGACTTTCACCTAACGACCAGGGGCCGTGGTTCTTTCAGTCGCTACGCTTGGTGAAAGCGGCAAGGCCGAGCGCAAGCCATCCTGAAGCGCAAAGCCTACCTCACAAGGGTAGGCTTTTCTTATGGACTTTCACCTAACGACCAGGGGCCGTGGTGTTACCAACAACGCACGAAGGTCGCCGTATAATCGTTATAGTCGTCCTCCACATTAAAAGAATAGGTAGCCATTGTGCCACCTTCAAGGTGCAGAATTCCCGTAAAATGTCTTCCTTCGAGAAGTATATCCATCCTCTGCACGGTTTCTCCCTCTATTTCAACATTGCTCAGCGTATAACTGTATATCGACGGGGAACCCTCGATATATAATTCCGAATTATCCTCCACCACAAGTATCTCACCTACCCTTCTGGGATTCAACCCACAGGATGTCATTTGCCACCGACCGAATACACCTTCTTCGGGATAGGTATATCCCTGTTTCTTCAATGTTATCTTAGAGGGCATCATATTGCCTTCCATGCGGAACTCACCCGTAAGGACATTTCCCTTGCTGCCGAGGGCTACCGTCCCGCTGGCAAAGTGAAGACCCACCTGATAAATATCAAAATGGAACTCGAATGTATGTCCACCGTCTTCTCGGTCAAACAACAGGACATCTCCCTGCCCCATCAACGAACCGCCTTGATAAAAGTTCGCTTGCACACTACCGTCTTCTTGTGCCAATATATTGTAGGTAAATGCCGTACCTGCGAATTGTCCCGTGCCGTCCTCGTTTAATATAAAATTCACACCAAGAACGGAGTTTTCCGTACAACTCGTCACTTCCCATATGCCCAACAGATAGTTTCGTACAAGTTCTGCATTGGGGGCATCAGGGTCGCCCTTATCGTTCTCGTTGGCAATATTGTCATCACACGCCGCAAAGGCAAGCAAAAAGACCGCCCACACGCCGCATACCATTCGCCATAAGGTTCGTTTTTTCATGGTATTCTATGGGATTAACCCATTATGTTGCAACAAAGTTAGTTTATCATTTGGTTACAAGCAAAAAAAATCAACATTATCTTTGCCCAAAGCTTGGCAAATTATTCACCATGTGTTACCTTTGTTCTGACATGAGACGGCATTGCATCATCTTATTCCTCCTGTTGCTCCCCTACCACCTGTGGGCACAGCATCATTTCAAGGTTGCATCTTGGAATGTGGAAAACCTGTTTGACTGTATGGACGATAGTACGAAACAGGACGATGAATTTCTGCCCAATAGCGAAAGAGAGTGGACACACGGTAGATATTGGCGAAAGATAGAAGACATTAGCCGTGTAATTATGGGGATTGGAGAAGAAACGCCTCCAGCACTGGTCGCCTTGCAGGAAGTCGAGAACGACAGCGTGATGGCGGCACTGACGCAAAGAGGAAGCCTTCGAGCACTTGGGTATCACTATGTCATGACCGACAGCCCCGACCAGCGCGGCATTGATGTTGCATTGATATACCAACCCGCCATGTTCCGACTGTACGGCTACGAATGTGTGTCTGTACCCTCAGTGGAGCACGGACTTCGGCCCACACGCGACTTGCTACACGCATGGGGACGGGTACCTGGTGGAGATACACTACATGTCGTGGTATGTCACCTGCCCAGCCGTGCAGGCAGGGGCAGCAAGGCTAAGAGGAACCGTAGGCTGGCCTCACAGACGCTGTACGCACTGACGGATTCCCTACTTCGGATGACACCCCGATGCCATCTTATCGTCATGGGGGACTTCAACGCCTCACCCCACGATGTTATCTTCCGCAAACAACTCGACAAACTGCCCCTAACCTCGCTGATTCCCCAGAAACGACGACCTACGGAGGGCACCTATCGTTTCCGTGGCAACTGGAGTTGGCTCGACCATATGCTGGTCAGCGAAACGATGCTACAGCATTGTGCCTACGAGGACAAACAAGTCAGACGCTTTACGCAACCATGGCTCCAACGCACCATGAGCGATGGTACATGGTATCCCCGTCGCACCTTTCTCGGTCCTAACTACCAAGGTGGCGTCAGCGACCACATTCCTATTTACTGTGATTTCACCTATTGAGCGCGATGCGTTTCAGGCGATGACGATGACCCGCTTATCCTCTACCCTGAAGCGAATCTCTTCACCTGCATACTCGATACAATAAACGCGCTTGTCATCCTGTTGGTAGTGCGGTCTGGGGTCGGCTGCCAAAAGTTGCCGCAGCACTTCCGCCTGCCGTTCACCGAATCGTTCCCGTATCGCATCGGGCATATCCACCTGCAGGGGTTCCTGCACAGCGGTTTCTTCCGTGAAGCCACCTTTTGCTTCGGGATGTGCATCGGTAAAAGGGAGATAGGGCTTAATGTCGAGTATCGGCGTTCCGTCCATTAGGTCAGCACCTTCTACCCGAATCACAGGTCCTTCGGGGGTATCCCATAATATCTCCCTAATGAGCACAGCCGACAGGCCGATGGGGTTCGGACGAAAAGGCGAGCGCGTGGCAAACACACCCATTCGCTTGTTACCACCCAAACGCGGTGGCCTGACCGTAGGCGACCACTCCTCGCGATGTGCCTCGGAGAAATCCCATAGAAGCCAGATATGGGAGAAACCCTCTAATCCGCGAAGGGCTTCGGGCCGACGAAACTCGGGCTCGAATACGATGTCCGCCTCCAGCCCCTCGATGAGGCCACTCTGTCTGGGCACGCCGAACTTCGTCTTCAGGTCGCAACGGATATGCGCAATGGGTTTCATTCCTATACTATATTATATATAATATGTACGACCGGACAAAGGTAATACAAAGTTTCGTATATAGGCGAACATCCGACCTGTTTTGTGTCAGTTTGACCATCATTTGCGCCAATTTGTCGCCTAAACACAGCTGGCACACTTGTTGCAACCTCCCTTGTAGATTTAGATTACTAACCTATTAAATGGAGGATAAGAAAATGTTACCAGTAATGATTAGAAAGAGTTGGTTCCCAACCGTATTCGACGAGTTTATGAACAGCGACATCATGCCGCATGTAAGCGCTACGGCTCCCGCAGTAAATGTCAAGGAGAGCGAACAGGAATACACCATGGAAGTGGCAGCCCCTGGTATCAAGAAGGAATATTGCCGCGTGCATATCAACGACGAGGGTAACCTCTCCGTTGCCATCGAGAACAAAATGGAGCACAAGGAGGAGGACAAGAAGCAGCACTACCTGCGCCGCGAGTTCGCCTACACCAACTACCAGCAGACCTATACCCTGCCCGAGGATGTGAACAAGGAAGGCATCTCCGCCAAGGTAGAGAACGGCATACTGACCGTCGTTCTGCCCAAGACGAAGAAGGAAGAGGCCAAAGTCAGCCGTATGATTGAGATTGCATAAGTGCCGACGGCAGCGAAACGCAAGGAAGGGACGGATGATTCCGTCCCTTCCTTTTTTATTTCCAGATTAAAATCCTATTGCTATGGCGTTCTCTTTACTGGCCTAATGGGCATACCGTGATAACGCTCATAGGCGGTACTGAGTGATGCTTGGGGAGTTGAGAGGAGTCGCACGTAATAGGCGTATTTGTCATATCCTGATTCTAGGTCGCGAGACCAATAGTAACCTTGTTTTGCAAAAGAGCGACCACTTCCACTGGATATTCCATAGATACCAGTAAAAGGCAGGTAAATGGATTTGCCGTTAATGGTACTGGTGAAGGTCAAACCACCCTTATTATTGTTTATGGTATCGCAACTCAGTGTACAGTAGTCGATGAATTCCCGCCATTGCAAGGTGTCGGGAATCTGATAGTCATAACCCATATTCCGCCACGCATATTGATTTCGGTAATGGCGGCAATCTCCGCATTGGTAAAGACGCCGTCGCTGCCCCCAGGCATATAGTTGGTCAGATAACTGCGAAATGTCTCGTCGGGGAAGTTTGTGCTGTTGATGGCAACATCGGCCTTGCTGCTTAGCGCCAAAGCCAGCGTGGCAAAAAACAATATAAATTTCTTCATCATATTTTGAGTTTTTATTTTCGTGTCACGAAGATACAATTTTAATGAGACATAACCAATTATTCGTCTCAAAAGGTTAGGTAGAGGGGATATATGGGCAAATATTTCCTCGGTATCTGCAATAGTATCTCACGAGTCTCCGCAATAGTAATCTTCAAGGCTATGCAATAGTATTGTGTTTGCCCGCGGATTAGTATTCCGCAGGGTAAGGGAATACTTAGCTTCGGAAAACATCAAATACATTTGTGTTTTCACTTACTTATTTGTATCTTTGCATTCCAACTTTAATTAAATTGCCTTAATATGGCCGGATACGACTTGACACAAATAAAGACCCGCTATGGGATTATCGGACGGGACAGCAAACTGGATACTGTGCTGGACACCGCCCTGCAGGTGGCAAAGACCAATCTGGCTGTGTTCATACAGGGCGAAAGCGGCGTGGGAAAGGAAATCATACCACGCATCATACACGACAGCTCGTTACGGAAGACCAAGCGGTACATCGCCATCAACTGTGGTTCGATACCCGAAGGTACCATCGACAGCGAATTGTTCGGGCATGTAAAGGGCTCGTTCACGGGAGCCGACCGCGACCACGACGGATACTTCGGGGCTGCCAACGGCGGAACCCTGTTCCTTGACGAAGTGGGAGAACTCCCATTGCCGACACAGGTGCGACTGCTCCGCGTGCTGGAAACGGGCGAGTACATCCCCGTCGGCAGCAACGAACCGCGCAAGACCGATGTGCGCATCGTGGCGGCAACGAATGTGAAGATAGAGAAGGCCATACGCGAAGGTAAGTTCCGTGAGGACCTCTACTACCGTCTGTGCACCATCAGCGTGAAGATGCCGCCTCTGCGCGAGCGAGGACAAGATGTAGTGCTGCTGTTCAAAAAGTTCGCTATGGACTCGGCTGCGTTGTACAACATTCCCGAACCGTTGCGACTGACTCCCGAAGCAGAGAAGGTGGTGATGAGCTACAAGTGGCCAGGCAACATACGACAGTTGAAGAATGTGGTGGAACAGATGAACATCCTCTGCAAGGACCGTCTGGTGACGCCCGAAATGCTGGCAGGATATGGCGTAACGCCATCGGCCGAAAGCACCGACCTCGCATTGCGTCCCGCAAGCATCGCCGCCAAGGAGAGTGAGCCGATAGAACAGACCCTGAAGATGATGCAGTTGATGATTCAGAGCCTGAAGATGGATGTGGAACTGCTCAAGCAGAAATCCTCCGAACAGCATACGGGTTCGCACTTCGTACACCAACTGCCTGCCCCATCGGTACAGATTGAACAGCCACACACGATATCTTCCGCCGACATCGACGAAGTGGAGGACATCGCCATGGACAACGAAGAGGATCTGAACCTGGAGAAGAACGAGAAACGACTGATAGAGATTGCATTGCGAAGGAGCAGGAATCGCCGCAATCTGGCCGCCAAGGATCTGGGCATCAGCGAGCGCACGCTATACCGCAAAATCCGAGATTACGGAATAGAAGAATGAAAGGAAGAGTTGCCCTAACATCACTGCTAATCCTATTGGCCTCCTGCACCGTAAGTTATAAGTTCAACGGTGCAAGCATCGACTACACGAAGACCCAAACAATACAGATAGACAATTTCCCCATCCGCTCGACCTATGTATGGGCTCCAATGCAGAGCATCTTCCAGAACAAACTGACGGACCTGTATGCGTCGCAAACAAAACTGAAACAGGTGAAGCGAGGCGGCGACTTGCAACTGGCAGGAGAGATTACAGGCTTCGACCAGTTTAACAAGGCAATATCGAGCAGCGGCTATTCAAGCCAGGTACAGCTGAAGATGACGGTGAATGTACGCTTCGTGAACAATGCGAACCACGCAGAGGACTTCGAACGACCATTCTCGGCAACAGCAGAGTACGAATCGAGTCAGCAACTGGTGAATGTTCAGGAAGAACTGGTAACAGAAATGGTGAAAGACATCACCGAACAGATATTCAATGCAACGGTGGCTAACTGGTAAGGACAAATGGCAACGAAACGAATAACGGAATATATCGGCACCCTGAAAGGAAGCGCAACGGCACAGAAGCAGTTGCGCCAATTGGTGGAGCGCTATCCCTACTATCAGGCGGCCAGACTATTATTGCTGCGTTCACTGTACGATGCGCACGACCCCAGTTTCGGGCAGGAACTGCGCAAGGCTGCACTATATGTCCCGTCGCGCAAAGTGCTGTATTCGCTCATAGAGGCCGATCGTCTGAAACCCATGCCCGAACCGAAAGTGCACAAGGCCAACGAGGATGTGGAGGACAGAAGCGACCGTACCTACTCGCTCATTGACAACTTCCTCACCACACAGGTGGACGAGGAGGAGACACCAAAGAAGCGCAAGTCTCGGCCTACCGTGGATGCCTCGACAGACTATGTTTCCTACATGTTGCAAATCGAAGCCGATGCTGCGCCAGAAAGTGAGCCGACAGAGAACGAGGCGTATGGCTCCCGCGTGATAGATGATTTCCTCACGCAAGGAAAGATTACGCTTCAGGAGCATCCCGACGAGGAACTGCAACGACCACAGATTGATAACGATGAGGGAGAGAACGAGGAAGTTCTGACCGAAACTTTAGCACGCATCTACATAAAACAAGGGAAATATGACAAGGCGCTTGAAATTATTCAGCGACTTTCCTTGAAATATCCGAGAAAAAATCGTTACTTTGCAGACCAAATACGATATCTGGAGAAATTGATAGTCAACGATAACAATAAAAAATAGGAACAAACATGTACAATTTGATTATTATTCTGATAGTTGCAGCCGCTGTATTGCTGTGCTGCATCGTGATGATTCAGGAGTCGAAGGGCGGTGGCTTGGCAAGTGGTTTTGCCGAGAACAACGCTATGCTCGGAGTGCGCAAGACCACAGATGTGGTTGAGAAGACGACTTGGGCGCTGGCAGCCATCATGGTAGTGCTGAGCATCCTGAGCGTTGCTTTCCTGGGCAACACACAGTCAAGCGGTTCTGCCGTAATGGACCAGGCCGTTGAGCAGCAGACAACGAGTCCCAACAACATCCCTGGTATTCCTCAGGGTGAGGTTCAGGAAGAAGAGGCTCCCGTTGCTCCCGCTCCAGCAGAATAAAGCAGCACAAATCAAAAGAACGGCCGCTATCCGCAAGATAGTGGCCGTTTCCTTTTTATTACTTTCGCATCTTATTTCGCACGCATCAATTTGTAATGCTGTGCGCAATATCCGCCCTTCTTGGCAGCACGCCTTCTGCTGACCATAGGTGCAGAATTGCTGCGAGTTCTCATCCCAGCGTACAAGACCTCGGTTGGTGGTCACCCAGATGCGTCCATCGCTATCCTCCCCCACAGCATTAATGTAAATCGTGGGTAAACCATCGGCTTGGGTATATGCCTCGAAATACTCTGGATAATGCGTATTGCTAAAGCAGGCTACGCCCTCACAGGTTGCAGCCCAAATACGATTCCGACTGTCGCGAAACAAATGATTGATGGCACCAGACGGGAAGGTTGGGGGCATAAGACTTAATATATGGCGCAACTGGCAGTCGAATACCTGTATGCCTGAGCCGTAGATACCAACCCATGTCTTACCTTCGGCATCAGTCTGCAGTCCGAAAATATAGTGTGAGGGTATTGCCTTGTTAATGGCATCAACCGCACGCAGGCGTTCCTCACCATCGCGCAGTTCATAGACTCCCGACGAGGTACCAGCAAGCCAGCGCCCACGCTGCCGATGCAGTACATAGACGGAGAGGTGCGGGTCGTCAAGAAACAACTGGTGCGCTGCACCCGTTTGGGGATTAAAGCGCCAAAGGCCTTGTCCTTCCATTCCAACGAGTACTTGCCCGTCGTTTTCCATTACTATAGCGTTCGGCGTAAAATGTGCAGGACCGCTCCAATCCTTGCCCGTAATGCGACTATGTTCTGTTCCGTCAGCATTGATAAGCACAAACTGGTCTGTATAACCTGTCCACAATATGCCTGACGGAGTATTCATCAGGCTGTGGAGGAAGGTGCTTCCATTATTGGGCATTGGGAGCAGGGCAAAGGGACTGCGGATATGCGTTTCACAATCCAAGCCATGTTCAGAGCCAGTCCAGCGGTTTCCATGACTATCAGTAAGATGGCGCCGTTCTTCGATAACATTCCAGTCTTCCGGCAAACCTATCTCTTCTACCTCGTGCGTGTTAAGGTCAATTCTCCAGCGCCTGTTCTCCCCTGACACCAGCAGCGTCCCGCCTCCCAAGTCCTGTAGGGCTATGGGGCGACGAGGCAGTCCCGGAAATTCATCAACAGTATAGACGGTAAACGAGTCTGTATTCAGGTCAAGATGAGCAAAGTGGTAGTCAATGTTGAGTATCCAGAGACCTCAATCGGCTGCCGCAGAGAGGTCGGCTATATTAAAGAAGCCCTCATCGTTCAGGGTTCGTATGCGGCGCGTGGGGATATCCATCACAGCCAGTCCGCTCTTCAGTCCCAACCATAGACGACTGCCGTTTGGTTCAGCCCAGATGTCGGTGAACACATTACCAGGCAGGCCACTATTGTCGGTCGAATAGCACTCAAATCCCACGCCATCGTAGCCCAGTAGCCCCTCTGTCGTTCCAATCCAAATGATGCCCGTGGTATCTTCCGCAAGACATGAGACCAGTTCGGCAACCATTCCATCAGATTCATCCAGGTGGAAGCGCGAAGCCACATTCTGTGCCCTCACAAGGGTGGACAGCAGAAGGCATGCGCATATAGTAATTATAGAGTAATTATGCTTGCTTTTCATCGTTCCGTTAGATTTATGGCATAAATTTAGTGAATAATCAGCGAAGCAGAAAATAATAACGGGAGAAAATCACTTCTTACGCTTCGATTCCCCTACGGCTTGGGTGACTTCCTCCATCGCCTTCTTTTTGGCCTTGCGCTGTTCGGCGCGATTGGGCACTTCGCGCAGAGGGGTGCGTTGCATCGCCACATCCATCGACTTGGAACAACGCCAGCGGACATTGATGTGGTCAATAAGGTCCTTGGAGAACTCCTCGCTGGTGGCAGCACCACGCCCGCGAAGGGTGACGAAGAAGGCACCAAGTTCGCCCAAATCCACGCGATTGCCGTTCTTCAGTTGCTCCACGACGCACTTCTCAAAGTCGGTGAGCAGACCGATGACCGTACCTGCGGAGAACACCGAATTATGCGAGGCTATGTGGTGAGCTATCTGTTCCAACGTTACCGTCTCGCGGCGCTAGGCAGCAGCATAAACTTTCCATTTGGATTCACAATCGTGCAAGTCTTCCTTGCGTGGTACGAGGCTGTAAGAGATAGACATCGTCGTAAGGGTTAAAGGTTCGTATTGTTTAAGACGAAACAAAGCTACAAAATCGTCCAAACAATACCAAGCTTTTGGCAAAAGAATAGGGTCTTACAGAAATAAGACGTGCGTCTTGTTGAACTCATCATACATCAATTGAGGCAAAAACATATGTTGTGTTGTCCAGAAAACAACTTTCTTTATAAAAAAAGCTCTAATTGTTAGCGCTTGATTGAAAGAAATTTAGTACATTGCGCTGCTGAAATGAAATAATAGTATTACATATATAAAAGAACAACATAAAACAAACCATGATGAAAAAAACACTACTCTTCTCCGTGTTGCTCCTGTTCATGGGAGTAAGTATGCAGGCGCAGTCTGTCGCTACCGAACAGATGGACGAGCGCTTCAACGATGGCACCAATTTGCCATACGGATGGTTTACCGAAGGATGGGTCGTAAAGGACGGGGCTATCCAGACAGAAGCATCTTCGGGTTTTAATCTTGACCTCGAAGGATTGATGGGTACTGGTGACCCTGAAAAAACCGACCCCGAAGGTAATGAGGTTAAAAGAGAAGCCCCCGAGAACACAGAAGACCCAGAAGATCCCGGAGACGGGAATGACCCAGAAGAAAAGGGAACATTCGACATCAGTTCGCTACTGGAATCGCTAATGGGTGGTGGCGACAATAACAACTACTTGCTCACGCCGCCCCTGGTGGTGAACGATGGCGAGACGCTGGTATTCTCTGCCAAGAAGGGCAAGAAGGACGACTCGGGCTCAGGTATGAGTCTCAGTTTTGGTTCCAGCGATTCAACGTTTGTCGTGGAGCGCTCAGTATATAGCCAGAACAAATGGGTGCGTGTGGCCGACTTCACCACCGAACTGGACACCCTCTACAAGACATTCACCATCTCCGACACACCTGCCGGCGAATATCGCTTCCGTTTCAAGGCTGCCGGTACGGTACTGATTGATAGCGTGGCTGGTATGCACATCGACAACGAGGCTCCCGATATCTATATCATAGAGAACGATGCCCGTGCCTATCATCTCGACTTCAGCCTCTGCACCGAGGATAGTACCCGCGCGCTGAAAGTCATCAATACGGCCACAGGTACGCTGGCTGTCGGCATCACATCGGACAACGCAACCCTCTTCTCCGTGAGCCCAAGTGAACTAGAAGTGGCTGCTGCCGACACGTTGGATGTCAATATTACCTTCAACTTCGCTGCCGGGCAACCAGGCAAGAACGAAGCACACATTACTTTCCAGCCTGCCGACGAGCGCGTATATGGTAAGACGCTGAACACAACGGCCGTTGTCACTCAGCCTGGTGTATGGATGGAGGACTTTAATGCCAACGTACAGCCCAAGGGGTTCTTTACCGAGGGATGGGAGTTCCACGACAACATAGCAACAACCAGTTCTGGTGGCGGTATGGCTGCCATGTTTGGCGGAGGTTCTTCTTCCTTCCTGATGACACCACCTCTTATCGTTGAGAGTACCGACGAGGTGCTGCTCTTCTCTGCCAAGAGCGGTAGTGGCGACGATGGCATGGGGTCCATGTTTGGCGGAGGCGGTTCCTCGGTTGTTGTAGAGAAGTCAGTCTATGGCAGTTCGAAGTGGGAGAAGGTGAAGGAGTTCACCGAGCCGCTCGACTCTACCTACAGAACGCTGTGGGTAGGATACATCGAGCCAGGCGAGTATCGTTTCCGCATCGTGGCCAGCGATAGCATTGTCGTGGATAGCATTGCAGGATTCCACCTCAACAACAATGCCCCCGACATCTATGTGCTCCACAACAACACGGCTGCAAGTGCCATCAACTATGGTATGCCACAGGCCAATAGTACAGAAACATTTGCCATAGTCAATACGGGTACTGGTTCGCTGCAAGGTAGCGTTATGAGTACCGACGAGAGTGTCTTCGCACTCAGCACCAAAGAGTTTGCAATCGAGGCTAACGATACTGCCTTTGTCGGCGTAACCTACCTCTTCGACCAGGAGTCATTAGGTACCCATCAAGGAGTTGTCACTTTTGCCCCGACAACCGCTGTCCTCGCTCCCCTCTCCTACCCACTCACAGCTTACAGCACCTATGCTGATGCTTGGACGGAGGACTTCGAGCCTGAGTATATTCCAGAGGATGAGACCCGACCCCTTGAACTTCCCGAAGGCTGGCAAACCACAGGTTGGGAGGTTGCCTTGCCCAGTAGTGGCGGTGGCTTGATGGATATGCTCGGTGGTCTGATGGGCGGTGGCGACAGCGCTCCCAAGACTTGGATGGCCACCACAAGTTCTGAAGCCTATGAACTCATCACCCCACGCCTGCAGGCCAAGAAGGGAGATGTATTGCGCTTCCAGGCCGAACTTGGCGGTGGTGGCATGATGGCCATGATGAGCATGTTCATGGGCGGCGGAGCCAGCGGCCAACTGAATGTGTACTACAGCATCGACGATGGCAACAACTGGACATACTACAACACCTTTGTGCAGAGCGGCCTTATCTATTTCGTCGCTCCCTATTCAGGAGTTTACCAGTTGCGCTTCACCTCTCCCAGCGCTTCGCTCGACAACTTCTATGGTTTCCGTAAGCCCATTGAGGAAGTCGCCATTTACGACAATGAAGACGATGTCAATGCTGAGGTACTTGAGATGTACAACGGACAGACCGTCAATGTTACCTATGACCGTGTACTCTCGGCTACACCACAGACTGACGGCACTTGGATTCCCCGTGCCTACATTGTTAGCCTGCCTTACGACTACGATTTCACCGAATACCACGAAGCCGACCAAGCACGAATCTATCGTCTGCGCTTCAAAGAGGAATACTACAGACAATTCGTCTTCCTGACAGATGACTCCGCTCGGCCAACCCTCATGCAAGCAGGCAGGGCTTACCTCGTCATAGTTATGAAGGGACAATTGAACCTGAGCGCTACTGGTGTTACGCTGAACAAAGAAATCATTGATGACGACCTGAATGTGGTAAATAGCTTCGAGGACTGGTATTTCAACGACCAGTTCACACCCGTCGGGAAGTGGAAAGCTAACTTCCGCAGCATCTCTGATGTGGAGGCCGACGCGATGAACATCTATGGCTTGCGCGACGACGGAACATGGGCACGCTTCCAGTCAGAAGGCGATGTGGAGAAGAACCACCTGTCGGCCTTCCGTGGTTACTTTGAAGTTACCGAAAACACTTCCGAAGTTAAGGACGACAAATCTCTGGTAGCAGCACGCAAGGCCGCTCCCGCTCCTGGCACCTATAAGTCGATATTCCAGAAAAGCGATCAGCAGGGTTCCACCACGAGTGAGAGCGTAAACTACGAACAGATGGAATATGAAGGAAACATTCCCATCCAGGGAGGTGCCGATGGTATTCAGCCCACCTTCCGTGCCGTTGATGCCGATGGTACCAGTCGCTACTTCGACCTGCAAGGCCGCCTGCTCAATAGAAAGCCCGACAAAGGACTATATATTGAGAACTCGTCCAACGGACACTCGCAAGGCAAGAAGGTGATTAGATAGTATGAAAGCATTTATCACGAAACTATCCTTAATGATTATCGTCTGTATCGGGGCTATGTTAGCCTCGTGTGACAATGACAACACAAACATTACAAATAGGGAAGGCGAATTGTTTAGTGTCTGTACGCTAAATGTGGATGGACTGATTGCTGGCAACTTGGAAGGGCCGAACGCCTTGTATACACCCGTTATAGGCGAATGGCTAACCAATGGCAGCTTCAGTTTCATGGGTGTACAGGAAGATTTTGAATTCGATCCTGAGTTGTCAGCTCCTCTTGCTGAGGGTTTTAACCGTGACACCTGGGGAGGTGGTATGCAAAACGAAGCCAAGTTTATATACGAAACTGGCGAAGACAACACCCCAATAGTACGCTTCAACACCGACGGTCTCAATGCCTTCTGGAAAAAAGATCTAATTGTAGAGCGTACCGATAGTGTACGCTGGACAGACAATTGTGGCTACTTTGCTCATGCATGGGACGAGAATGTTGTCAAAGGTTTCCGCCGCTATGATGTAACCACCCCCGAAGGCAATCAGTTAGTCATTTACAATATGCACATGGACGCAGGCGACGAAGAAGAGGAACTCCAGGGATTGGACGAAGCAGATAGAGAAGCTCGCATAAGCCAATGGAAACAACTACGAGACTACATAATGGCTCATCTCGACCAGCGCCCCGTTATCATCCTTGGCGACCTGAACACCTATTATGTTCGCGACGATGTAAAGGCACAGATTATCGATGTTATCAATCAATCGGGTTATGCAACCATCACCGATGCTTGGATTCAACAGAAACGCAAAGGCGAATACACTCCTATGGGTGACACACGCATACAACCCGATAGTCCCACCAGTGGTTGGACGGTAAATGGCGAAGCTCCCGACAAGATTCTCTACATCAATCCCATTGGCGCAACCTGCAAACTGGAATTGGTTAGCGTAACCTTCCATAATCAAACTTATTTCCGCGAAGATGGTACAACACCCCTTGGCGACCACTATCCTCTATCAGCCCAATTTCGGATAAAACATTCTCATAATCATATTATTTATTGAAAATAAGAGAGAGAATATAGAGGTATGCTATGCTGCCTTAATTGTACATTGTACATCACAAACAATTGGGCTTAAAAGAGCGGCGCACCAGTAATGATGCGCCGCTCTCTTTTATATATAATAAGGTATAGTGCCTTATTATCCTCCGAAATTACCTACGGAACTACCTGCCAAAGTTACCAACGGTGACTTTGGCTACGCTCGGCAATACCATCCAAGAAACGGACGGTGTTTAACACCTTCGGTCTATCGACCTACTATATAATCAACATGGGGCTGTCAAACATACAATATGTTTTTCAGCCCCACGCCGTTAATATTATCCGTTTACTTATCTGGTATTGCTCTTGCTAACCGCCAAAGTTGTCAAACCTGATCATGTCGTCCTCAACACCGAGGGAGTGCAGGAGGTCGAGCACCGTCTTGGCCATCATTGGAGGACCACAGAGGTAGTACTCGCAATCTTCGGGAGCCTCGTGTGCCTTGAGGTAGGTGTCGCCCATAACGGGTGCTACGAAGCCCGGAGTATATTTGATGCCTGCTGCATCGGCCTTGGGATCGGGACGGTCGAGTGCAAGGTGGAAGTGGAAGTTGGGGAAGTCCTTCTCCAACTGCAGGAAGTCGTCAAGGAAAGGAATCTCCTCCAATGCACGAGCACCATAGAAGTAGTGCATGGGGCGCTGACGATCTTCGTCCTTCACACCGTTGCCCTTGAGCATGTGCATGATCTGAGCACGCAGGGGGGCCATACCAGCACCACCACCGACCCAAATCATCTCACGACCTGTGCCGTACTGAGGACGGAACTCTCCGTAAGGACCACTCATGATAACCTTGTCGCCGGGCTTCAACGAGAAGATGTACGAAGAAGCGATACCGGGATTAACATCCATGAAGCCAGTTCCCTGATCCTTTGGCTTGAAGGGAGGAGTAGCGATACGCACATTCAGCGTGATGATGTCGCCCTCGTCAGGATAGTTGGCCATAGAGTATGCACGGATGGTAGGTTCGGGGTTCGTACACTTCAAGGGGAACAAACCGAACTTCTCCCAAGCGGGCAGATAAGTATCGCCGATAAGGCTCTTGTCGAAGTCCTTGTCGTAATCGATGCAGTCGAATGCAGGGATGCGTATCTGTGCATAGCTTCCAGGTTCGAAGTCCATGTGCTCGCCAGCAGGCAGAGCCACTTTGTACTCCTTAATAAAGGTAGCCACATTCTTGTTGCCAATAACGGTGCATTCCCATTCCTTCACGCCCATGACGCTGTCATCGACATGAATACCGAGGTCACCCTTCACTTTACACTGGCAACCCAGACGCCAATGGTCCTTCACCTGCTTACGGGTGAAATGACCCTTCTCGGAGTCGAGAATGTCGCCACCGCCCTCAACAACCTGCAGTTTGCACTGGCCGCAAGAACCCTTGCCACCACAAGCCGAGGGAAGGAAGATACCTTGCTCGCTCAGTGTAGAAAGCAGGCTTGCGCCCTGACCTACAGAAAGGGTGTCTTTGCCATTAATCGTAATAGTCACATTGCCCGATGGGCTCAGATAAGCCTTGGCTACCAGCAGGATGGCCACCAACACAAGGATGATGCCCAGGAATACGCCAATGCTTGTCAAAATCAAATTCATATCCATTGTATATTCCTCCTACTTTTAGATGTTAAGACCACTGAAGCACATAAAGGCCATAGCCATCAGACCTACGGTGATAAAGGTAATGCCCAGTCCCTGCAAAGGTTTGGGAACATCGGCGTAAGCCATCTTCTCGCGAATGGCAGCCAAGCCCACGATGGCCAGTAACCAACCAATACCGCTACCCAGTGCGTAAGCAATCGCATCGCCAAACGAAGCAATCGCCTGAGAACTAGTTTCGGCATCCATCTGCACGCGCTGCTGCATGAACAACGAAGCACCCATGATGGCGCAGTTCACGGCAATCAGCGGCAGGAAAATACCCAGTGCAGCATAGAGCGAGGGGCTGAATCTTTCGACTACCATTTCCACCAACTGTACCATAGCAGCGATGACAGCGATGAAAAGAATGAAGGCCAAGAAGGTAAGGTCAACACCTTCGACAAGTGCATTGGGACCCAGCACATACATCTGCAGTGCATAGTCCACAGGCACGGTAATAAGTAGCACAAAGGTGACAGCAATACCAAGGCCTAAAGAGGTCTTTACCGTCTTGGATACGGCCAAATAAGAGCACATACCCAGGAAGAAAGAAAATATCATATTGTCAACAAAGATGGAGCGGACAAATAGGCTAATCATGTGTTCCATATTACTTCTCCTCCTTATTTATTGAGCGGTGTGCCCAGATTACACATCCAACGATAATCAGCGACATGGCGGGCATGGTCATCATACCGTTGTTCATATATCCGTTCTCGTAGCAGAAATCGGGAACAATCTGGAAGCCCAATAGTGTGCCGAAGCCCAGCAGTTCGCGAACAAAACCTACAATAACGAGTATCGCTGCATAGCCAAGACCATTGCCGATACCATCGAGGAACGATTCCCAAGGTCCGTTCTGCATGGCGAAAGCCTCCAGACGACCCATTAGGATACAGTTCGTGATAATCAGGCCAACATAGACGCTAAGTTGTACGCTTACATCATAGGCAAAGGCCTTCAGTACCTGGCTAACGATAGTCACGAGGGCAGCCACAACCACCAACTGTACGATGATACGGATGCGGTTGGGGATACTCTTGCGGATGAGCGAGATAATCACATTGCTGAACGCCGTGATGACAGTCACGGAAAGACCCATCACGATAGCGGGCTCCAACTGACTGGTGACAGCCAGCGCCGAGCAGATACCCAGTACCTGTACCGCAATGGGGTTGTTCAGATTCAGAGGGTTGGAGAATACTTCGCAGTTCTCCTTAGAAAATAGTTTTCCCATATCTTTATACCTCCTCTTTATTTATTAAGAAATTCCTTATAGGCATTGAGGCCATCAGTAACCATTGCACCTACACCATTGCTGGTGAGCGTAGCACCCGTTACACCGTCGATTTCGGTTTCGGCCTTTGAATTGCCTTTCTTTACAACTGTCAGCACGACATTACCCTCCTCATCGAAGATAGGCTTGCCGTTGAACTGCTCCTGGAACCAGCGCTCCTTGATGCGAGCACCCAAACCAGCCGTTTCACTCTCGTGGTCGAAGTATGTACCAAAGACGGTTTGCTTATCCTCGTTTACCGAGATGTAGCCCCAAAGGCCACCCCAAAGACCGCGACCCTTAACAGGCAGCACATACTTGGTGACGCCATCAACCTGAGCAACGAATACCTTTCCGCCTTCTTCCTGAAGTTCGTCGGTGATGACCTCGGCATATTTTTTGTCGATGCCTTCACCTGCAAGTCCTGTGATATTGAGTGATGTCAGTATCTGATTCTTCGTATCGCGTTCCACATTCGCATCCTGAATAGGCTTCAATGCCGAAGCCACAAATGCTAACAGGAAGGCTACGATGACAACCATTACGGTTGCATAGACGAATGTATAAACATTTCCGTTTGTATTCAGTTTCATATCTTAGCCCTCCTTTACTTTTTAGTTGCTCGTTTTGCACGCATAGAGATGTTGCGCTCTACTACACAATAGTCAATGAGCGGAGCAAACAGGTTCATGAGCAAGATAGCCAGCATCATGCCTTCGGGATAACCCGGGTTCAGCACGCGCACCATCACAGCCACGATACCAATCAGCAACCCATAGACATACTTACCACACTCGGTACGGGCAGAGGTAACAGGGTCTGTTGCCATGAACACAGCACCGAAGGCGAAGCCGCCCAAGATGAACTGCTGCCACCACTCTATCTGTGTCAGGTCAAGTTCCTGCATCAGCCAACCCATAAGGCCACCGCCCACGAACACGCTCAGCATCGTCTTCCACGAAGCGACGCCTGTGCACAAGAGTAGCAAACCACCAAGCGCAATGGCGATGACACTTGTTTCACCAATAGAACCAGGAATGAAACCAAAGATAGCATCCTGTACGGTAGCAGCATCGAAGCCCTGGAAGCCCTCCGTTGCAGCCTCACCAAGTGGTGTAGCAGCCGTATAAGCCTCTGGAGCCTGAAAACCCAGACCAAGAATGCTCTGCTGATTTACCCAAACGGTGCTGTCGCCCGTCATCACACTGGGATAAGAGAAGAAGAGGACCGCGCGCGTAATAAGTGCGGGATTGAAGATGTTCATACCCGTTCCACCGAAGATTTCCTTAGCGAGGATTACGCTGAAGGCAACGGCAATAGCCAACATCCACAAGGGAGTGGTCACAGGCACAATCATCGGGATAAGGATACCCGACACGAGGAAACCCTCCTGAATCTCTTCCTTTTTCCACTGAGCCACGACGAACTCGATGCCGAGGCCCACAACATAACTCACGATAATCTTTGGCAGTACAGCTAAGAAACCATACCAGAACATGCCCCAAAATGTAGCTTCACCCAACTTGCCAGCGGCAAGAGCGTTCTGATAACCCACATTGTACATACCGAAAAGCAAAGCAGGCATCAGGGCAATCACTACAAAGCTCATGATGCGCTTGCTGTCGATTGCATCGTGAATGTTCACGCTACCCACGCGACTGGTTGTACGGGGAACGAAGGCAAATGTCTCCAATCCGTCGAACAAGCTGTGGAATGCGTGAAGCTTGCCTCCCTCCTCGAAGTTTGGCTTTATCTTATCGAGATAATTTCTTAATGCTTTCATCTTACGCGTTCTCCTTTCTTAGAATATCCAATCCCTCGCGAACGATGCGCTGGAGTTCTAATTTACTACTATCCACAAACTCGGCGATGGCAAAATCCTCGGGAGCGACCTCGTAGATACCTAACTGCTCCTGACGGTCGATATCGCCAGCGATGATGGCCTTTACGAGATAACCTGCGAAAATATCCATAGGGAACACGCGGTCATACTCGCCAGACATAATCATGTGGCGTTCGCCACCCTTGATACGGGCATCCAGTGTGTATTCCTTCTTCTTGCCAAACAACCAAGAAAGATAACTTCTGCTTGTAGAGAACTCATTCAGGCGAGGCATAATCCAACCCAACAGTTCTGCGTTGTCATCGCCCTCGGGGATTACATTCACTTCCGTTTTGTGAGCACCCAAGAATCCGTCGGCAGTTGTCTTCAAACCCGTCATCACATTTCCGTCGATGATGCGAACCGAATAGCCACCATCCTTCACCTGACCATCAAGCAGAGTCGTCAGTTTCTGACCCACCAGCATTTTGTAGTACTTTGGTGCGTTCACCTCGCTACCTGCCAAAGCGATAGTACGAGTGAGATCGAGCTTACCCGTCTGCATCAGTCGGCCTACGAAGATAACTTCCTCGGCACCCAGAGTCCAAACCACCTCAGCCTTATTGATGGGGCTCACATGGTTAATCTGCACACCAACATTTCCTGCGGGAGCAGGTCCGTCGAACACCGTCACTTCGCAATCCTTGGCCTCCAGCAGAGCCTTACTTGTCTGCTTGGCGCTTACACCCAGATGCACCTTGGCAATCTTAGCCAACGCACTGATACCAGCTTGGAATGCCTCCTCCTGTCCCTGCAGTACGAATTCGAAGTTCTGACTCAAGGGCATCGAGTTAAAGGCACTCACGAAGATAGCCTTCGGCGTGTCCTCTGGATTAGCCACAACATCGTAGGGGCGGCTGCGGAAGAAACCGAAGAGACCACTCTCCAAGAGCAGTGCCTTCACTTCCTGCTTCGTGTCAAATTCGCGCGCGTCTTGCTTCTCGTCACACTTCACGCGCACGGAGAGCAACTTGCGGCGATCGCCACGCTCCACCAGACTGACAACGCCACTGACAGGCGACGTAAACTTCACTTCGGGATGCAACTTGTCCACAAACAAGGCATCACCAGCAAGAACCTTGTCGCCTTCCTTCACGACCACCTTCGGCTTGAGACCCGTGAAATCGTCGGGCATGAGTGCATACTCTCCCGGACACTCCACTTGGGCAATCTCTTCCGTAGGCTTACCTTTCAGATTGACATCAAGGCCCTTACGCAATTTGATTACTTTTGTCATATTGTTAACAATAAATTTATGATTCGCTAAACGGGTGTAAAGATAGTAATTCTTTATGATATAGGCAAAAATATGCAAATGCAAATTTGTGTTTATAATCACTTATTTGTACCTTTGTCTAAGCATACGGACATGTTGAGGACAAAAGGGATATTCCGATGGGTTACAGGTATAGCCGTGGGGTTATATCTGGCCGTTACGGTTTTGCCGCGACTGCCCTTGGTACAGCGATGGTTGGCAAACGGTGCGGAGACAGCGCTAGAGGCTACACTCGGCACTCGTGTCGGGGTGGAGAAACTATATATCGGATGGAATGGTCGCATCGTCATCGATGGGCTGACGATGGCCGACCTACAAAAGGAAGAACTACTCAGCGCTGCACGCCTCACGGCCAGAATGGAGATTAAGGAACTGCTACACGGCCGCATTCGAATCGGTAACGCGCAACTATTCGGTGTGCGGGCCAACATCTACCAAAACAAAGCGGACACAGCCACCAACATGCAGTTCCTCATCGACGCCCTCTCCAGTAAGGACAACACCGAATCTAAGCCCATTGACCTACGTATCAATCAGATACTAATCAGACGAGCCGACATAACTTGGAATCAACGGTGGAAACCTCGAAAGAAAGGACTGGACACCGCCCACCTACACATCACGGGATTGAATGCCAATGCCCAGCTAAATGCCCTGACAAAAGATTCACTGAATCTAAAAGTCAAGCGACTGGAGGGATGCGAAGACTGCGGACTATGCATACAGTCACTTACCTTCGGCCTATTGTCGGGAAGAAACGGAACACGCCTATCGAACTTTGACCTTCAACTACCTAACTCACAGTTAAGCATTCCTTATCTAAATGCACAGGGAGTCGTCCCCTTCGGAGGCATGGACAAACTGTCATACGAAGGACACGCCAAAGCGCATGTCTCCACCAAAGACTTGACACTTTTTGTGCCTAAGGCCAACGAAATAGACGAAACCGCCGACCTCAATCTATACTTCAACGGAACAGGCGACCATTTGAATATCACCTCACTCGACTTACAGGACGGAAATGGTAATATCGGGGTACGCGCAACAGGAACAGCCAGTAACCTGACAAGTGGAAAGGACGAGACTGAGGCTACAGTTCATATCCAGAAACTATACATCGACAATAGTTGGCTAACGAAACTCTCTGACAATTCTATTGTAAGTCGCATCGGAGACATCACGGCCAACGGACTCCTTTCATGGAGCAAACAAGCCGTAGATGCCAACATAAAGGCCGAGACCTCGGTTGGACAAATGGCAGTTCTAGGCCGAGGGTACACTAATGGAAACATTGACGCCAAGGTAACTGGAGAAAAGTTGGACTTAGGCACACTTTTGGACAAGAAAGAACTGGGTACGGCCACACTCCATCTGAATGCAAAAGGAAAAGTCAGCAAGCAGCCCAATCTCACGCTAACGAGCATTATACAGGAACTGGAGTACAAAGGATACCGCTACCGGAATATTGCATTCGACGGAAAGATACTGAACAAGAAATACCAAGGAAAAATCCGTGTGAAGGACGAAAACCTATCACTATTAGCCGAGGGGTGTTTCGACCTTCCGACATTCCTCATTCAAGGACATGCTGACATTGCCTCATTCAATCCCAATGTACTCAACCTGACAAAAAAATATGAGGCTACGGACTTCTCTGGACAGGTCGATGTAAATCTGCAAGGCAGGTCCATCAAGACGATGACCGGCACACTGCAAGTCAACGACTTCGCTATGAACAACGCAGAAGGCACCTATCACCCAGGCGACATACACATTACCTCGAAAAAGACCGACGACAAACAACAAATCATTCTCATCAGTCCCTTCTTAGAGGCTCAGGCTGAAGGAAACTTCAACCCCAAGACCCTGATAGAAAAGGTGCGCCAGATGGTGAGCAACTATCTCCCTACAGTAAAAGCAGAAAAAGGCATCGATGCCAACAGTTCCGACTATGGGGCATTTACCATTCGGGCATACAATGCCGAACCTTTGCGTCGTCTATTCGACATTCCCGTCACTTTTTCCTCGCCCGTCACAGCCTATGGAGAGATTGATATCGCCTCGTCGGCACTATGGGCAACGCTGTCGGCACCCGATATTCAGTACGGCAGTGAGCAACTGAGGAATGTGGAAATGCGAATGGAAAGTAACTACGAATCTTTCATCTCCTCCATCCAACTCCAACGATTGATGAAGGGCAAATTCGTAAACTTCGGCGCCGACACACAAGGCTTCGACAAAAAAATGCTCACGCGCCTGTATTGGAACAACCAAGGCACACCACTCTACGCAGGAGATATCAGTATTGTCTCCCACTTGTGGGAAGGTGCCCAAGGAAAACAAGGATTCGAAGGAACGATATTGCCGTCGAATTTAATTGTAAGCGATACGCTTTGGAGCGTACACCCAGGCAGCATGAGCTATTACGACGATGTACTGAAAGTTGATAGTTTCTGCATCAGCAAGGGAGACCACTTCGTTCGCGTCGAGGGAAAAGCTTCGAAGAACGAAGAGGACATTTTACACGCCCAATTGCAGAATGTCAATCTCGAGTATATCTTCTCGCTCATAAACTTCCATGCCGTAGAACTGACTGGCGAAGCAACGGGCGATGCGTATGCACATTCCCTCTTTTCCTCTCCTCACGCCGATGCCTACCTGAAGATACCACAGTTTGCGCTCAACTATGCTACGCTGGGCGATTTGGATATTCACCTGAACTGGGGCGACCGTCCCTACTCTATCTATCTGGATGGACACATACAAGATGCACCTATTGGTGGACAGACACTGGTGCAAGGATACATCACACCGAAAAAGGATATCGAGTATCACGGCATCGACTTGCATGTGAACACGCAACACGCCAACCTGTATTTCCTCAACAAATGGACGAATGCTATCTTTGACAATCTGCAAGGAAGAGCATCGGGTTGGGTACATATCTTCGGCCCGTTCAAAGGCGTGAACATCGAAGGCGATGCACTGGTCGAAGAAGCCAGCCTTGGCATACCTTCCATCGGAGTACGTTACCACATCGTGAACGACTCCGTGCAAATGCGACCGGACAACATCTATTTTACCGATGCGCGGATATATGACCCACAAGGCGAACCTGGCAAGGAAGAACATTCGGCACGGGTATCTGGAAAACTGCACCATGAGCATTTCAACAATCTGTCGTTCAATGTCAAGGTAGATGGCAATAATATTCTGGGATATGACTTCCGCGAGTTTGGCGATATGCCTTTCTACGGAACGGTATATGCTACTGGAGAAGTTTCACTAGAGGGACATTCTGGTTATACGAGAATTGGCATCAAAGCCACACCACAGCGCAGGACTTCACTGACCTACAATACAACATTGTCCGACAAACTGACCGAAACACCATTTATTTCCTATGTCAACCGAAGAGCAAGGATGTACAACATCGAAGAAAATAAGGAAGAAACCGAGGAGGTGAAGCAACCAAGCGGCGACATGTACATCGACTTCGATTTGGACATCACCAACGAATCGACGCTGAACTTGTTGATGGACGCGCGGTCGGGCGATATGATTTCGCTCAACGGAAACGGGCACATGCTGGCACATTACTACAACAAGGGAGCGTTCAACCTCTATGGCACTTATAATATAGAGCGTGGTACATACGGACTTTCCCTACAGGAAGTCATTCACAAACGGTTCGATTTCAGCAATGGAGGAACGATTGTCTTCAACGGAGACCCATACGATGCCGACCTAAACCTGCAAGCCGTGCATACCGTATCGGGCGTTTCACTTAACGACTTATCGGCAAAAGGAAGTTTCTCCAACAGTTCTGCACGCGTGAACTGCCTCATGAATATCGGAGGAAAGGCACGGGAACCGCAAATCTCGTTCGACTTCGACATCCTGAATGTAAACGAAGACGAGAAACAAATGGTACGCTCCCTTATCAGTACGGAGGAAGAAAGGAATATGCAAGTCATCTATTTGCTTGGCATAGGTCGTTTCTATGCCTACGACTATGCCAACGAATATCAGGCACAAAGTTCTACGGCTGTCAATTCGCTGCTATCAAGTACACTGTCAGGAACGCTCAACAAGGCGCTGTCTAATATCATCGGAAGTAACAACTGGAACTTTGGAGCCAACCTTCGCACGGGCGACGATGGCTGGAACGATATGGATGTGGAGGGTACACTACAAGGCAACCTGTTAAACAACCGTCTTTTAATCAATGGCAACTTTGGTTATCGCAACAGCACCGTGACAACGAGCAGTTTCATCGGTGACTTCGACCTGAAATACTTACTGACACGGTCAGGGTCTGTCGCACTGAAAGCCTATAGTGAAACAAACGACCGGTACTTCACCAAATCGGCACTGACGACACAAGGAGTGGGTGTGGTTCTAAAGAAAGACTTTTCAAATGTGCGCGACTTGTTCACCCGCCACGCGAAGAAGAACAAGAGTCACTAAGTCTGCGAGGCAAGAACCAAGCCTCCCACCATCGCACAGCAATAAGTACCCATCAAGGCAAATAGGAGCAGATTCATATCCTCAGTAAGGAATCCGCCCCGTGTATAAGCCGAACCGTAACGGCCTTTTACCCCATACAAGTGACGCTCTGCATAGGAGAATCCTGCATATACCAATGCGCCCGAGATGACACCCAGCAATGCACCACAAAAAATATCACCCGGGTAATGTACGCCTAAATATACCCGCGAATACGACGACAGCATTGCCCATACCAATAGTGACAAACCTACCATCTTACTGCGCAGTAAGAGCCATAGGAAAACTGCCACCGCAAAGGTATTCGCCGCATGACTTGACACGAACCCATAGCGACCTCCGCGATACCCATATACCGTATCTATCGAATGTACAAATTCAGCCGCATGCGTAGGTCGCCATCGTGCCACCATAGGTTTTATCAATCCGCTCGACACGCGGTCGGCTACTACGACAACCAGAACCAGCGCCAGAACCATCAATAACCATTCTCCCCAACCCTCGCAATTCTTCGCCAATACATATAACAGCACCAACAGCATCGGCACCCATGTAAGTTTGTCCGAAATAATCCACATCAGGGCGTCCCAATACACCGAATCACTTCCGTTCAGCATAAGGAAAATACGGTTGTCGAGGTCTATCAGTTGTTCCAGCATATCATATAACCTCTATCATACGCTTTTCAATCCACCCCTGTTTGCCGTCAGCCAACGACACCTCGCACCATTCACTCAGCGAATCATCCTTGATTTTCACGGCTGTACCTTCGTGAAGCACGAACAAATCGCTTCCCGACTTAGAAGGAGTGCTCTTTACAACGGCCGAGGGCACCATTACGATGGCACCCCGTCGTTCATTCATCCTTCCACGCTGCGAGGCAGCACATACATTGGCCAATACGGCACACAACACCAGGACTACCGCTAAGGTGAAGCCCACTTTGCGCAACCACAACGCGCCACCATATATATATATCGACAAAGATACCAGTGACAACACAAACAATACGATACCGAGCCATGCCCATGCATCCACACTCATCCAGTTCACCATCGATTTGTACCAACCCACGAAGAAAAACTCATGTTGGGGCACAACACGGTCGATGGTCTTACTCCGTGCCATATCCAGATTGAAGCGTATGTCCTCGTCGCCCGGACTCAACATGGCCGCACGCTCATACCAGAGTATAGCCTTGGCAATATCATCCTTGCGATAATAACAATTACCGAGGTTGTAGCATATCGTAGCGCTCTCCCCTACTTTGGCAATTCTATGATACAATTGGGCGGCCTTGTCAAAATCCTCTTTGGCATAAACACTATCCGCCACCGCTTTCAGCGAGTCGACATTCGTGGCCAGCAAACCAATCGTAAATAGTAATTGGTAAATGGTAAATACTATTGTTCGTTTCATAGTCTTCCGTCCAATTCGTTAATCACTTCTGCTGCATCGTTGTACAACTTATCCATTGTAGCCGACTGTTCGCCCGGGGCATAGCGTGCAAATTCACAGTCGCTCAGTACATCGAGGAAACGCTTTGTCAGAGTTTCGTCCACGCCACGCAGCGACAACTGCTCGCCCACATTGTCCTTGTTCAGTTCTGCCACGGGGAGATTCAGTTTGTCACCAACATAACCCCACAGCGCACGCGTTACTTCGTCGTAGAAAGCATTCGCCTCTCCCTGCTTGAGCAGTTTCGAAGCTTGTTTCAGTCGCTTACCCGCAGCCTTCCCGGCCTTCTTTCCGCGACGGCGCGCCACATTCGCATTGGCCTTTGCCTGACGATAGAACACAGCCACCATCAGCAGGAACACCAACAGCGCACCCAGATAATACAACCAATATCCAGTACTGCCAAAGAACGAACTACCCTTCGGATTCAGCGACACATCACCCGTCTTGATATAGCGGATGTCGCTGTTCAGCACTGTCAAATCCTCCTGATTCCTGATTCTTTGTATTCCGTTGCCCACGCCCTTGGCTACGGCCACATGGAACGAGTCGGTGCGTATCGTCTTATAACTATTCGTCTTCGTGTCAAAATAGCAGAACTCCACGGGCGGTATGGCATACTTGCCACCATGACGCGGCACAGCCGTATAGTCATACACCACATTTCCGCTTGCACCATTCACGCCCACTTTCGTCTTGTCCGTCACCTTGGGGTCGTAAGTCTCAAAGTCCTTCGGCCATTGTACGGTCGGGGCCTTCATCAGTTTCATGTTCCCCACGCCACTCACAACCAACCGCAGTTGTACGGCATCGTTGGCATCCACTTGTTCGGGCGACAATGTACCGCTGATATTGAACTGCGAGCCAACGGCGCCCGAGAAGTTAGCAGGCTTCGTAGGCAAAGGCTCTACCTGCAGTTCTACAGCAGGAGCCACAATCGTCTTCTTTACACGCACCAGCGACGAACCGCCGTTGAAGAACGCATCAAACGGGTCGATGCTACGGTTCTGCTGCACCACCTCAGCTTCGAAGTTGATGGCAGGCACAGTCAGTTTTCCTGTTTTCTGTGGGAACAACACATATTGGCTCCACACCACCGTGCCATAGTTCTTGCCGTTCATGCGCTCATATTTCAGCGTCTTTTGCTGGGGCAATTCTATCTCCTGTGTATGGAATCCGTCCAAGTCGGGCATCTTTCCCATACACTGGTCGATGCTCACTAATGTATAAAGTTTGTAGGTCAGTAGCACCGCCTCCTGCTCATACAGCCGCTTCTTCGATGCCGTCACCGTGATATAGAGGTCATTGGCCGTGATACGGTCACCCGCCTCCTGCGTACGCATACGGGTTGCTCCGCCACTGTTCCCGTTAGCGTTCCCGTTTCCGTTCGAATTACCATTACCCTCCAACACCTCAATAGACACCTGATTGCTCTTGTACGACTTTCCGTCGCTCTTCACCGTAGCCACAGGCAGTTTATAGGAACCGGCTTTCTGTGCCAGCAATGTGTAGGAGAAAGTCATCTGACTGGAGTGTGTCGTCTTTCCGTTTATCATCGAGAAACTGCTCGACGAAGAAGTCGTCGGTCCGAACAATAGTTCAAACCCCGGGAAGTCACCCACCTGTATATCATCCACATCCTGCGTATTCACCACATAACTCACACGGATGCGCTGCCCCTCCTCCGTTTGTGCCGGAGCCTGCACCGTTACCTTCACCTGTGCTAAGGCAGCCAATACACATAGTAAACAGCCAAGAAAAAATATCGTTCGTTTCATTGCGTCAATCCAAATCCTTTCGCGCGACAAAGATAGTGAAAACCGAGCGCAAAATCAAATCGAGACATCAAAATATGTCACATAGACACAAAGATATGCTTGCACAAATTTTGCGATATATGACAAATACAGCCCACTGGCCGTCATCCTTGTCCCAACATTTGCGTGTTATCGGTGTAGGGATGTTGCAATATGTACGAAATTTAATTTAATATGTGCAAGAAAAACGAGGGATTTTACACCCCTATCAAATCAACACTGATGATTTGCAAAATCAACGGTAATGATTTTGCAATTTAATACTAATGATTTTCGAAATCAACGGTGTTGATTTTTTGACGAGACAATATTGATTTTTGAGGGGGTAATTATACCTCGTATCGAGCATACGGTAATCTCTGAAAAATTGCTTACTGCAAAGTTAAAAAGCATACGGTATTCACTGCATGGTGATTGCCGTATGCTCAATATGGGGTATAGTTGAGGGGAGTTGAATTAGTATTGCAAAGGGCGACGGGATACTATTGCAAGGGGCCTCGGAATACTATACTACCACTGCTTTTGCAAGCGACGGGGACGGGCTTCCTGCAGTTGCTTCTTCACCTTGTCCTGTGTCTGTCGCTCGTTTTGCATCGCAGCATTCAACATTTGTTCGGCATTTTCACGGCTCATCTGGTTCTCCTGCTGCTGTTGTTGCTCCTGCTTGTCCTGTTTCTGCTGCTGGTCTTGCTGTTGCTTCTGCTGTTGTTGCTCCTGCTTGTCTTTGTTCTCGTTTTGGTCTTGGTTCTTGTCTTGATTCTGGTTGTCCTGTTGGTTCTTCATCTGATGCTGACAAAGGACAAGGTTGTAGCGTGTCTCGTTGTCGGAGGGGTCGCAACGCAGGGCTTCCTTGTAGGCCTCAACGGCAGGACCGAACTGTTTCTGGCTTTGCAGAATGACACCCATGTTGTGGAAAATCTGATGACGGCGCACGCGATTGTGTTCCACCTTGCTGGCCTTCTCGTAAAGGCGCATGGCTTCCTTGGGCTGTCCCTGAAGCATGAGGGAGTTGGCAAGGTTGTAGTTTATCTGCACACTGTTTGAATCTTTCTCGAATCCCTTTTGGTACTGCACCTGTGCCTTGTCGTAGATGCTATCGCGATACTGACGGTTGCCCCGACGGATATAGTCGCGATAGGACTGGGCGAAGGCTTCTCCAACTGAGAACTGAGAACTGAGAACTGAGAACTGGAGAGTGCCGACGAGGGCTATGATAAGGAGGAGTATGCGTTTCATTTTTCTTTCTTAAACAGATGGAAGTTGCGGAGGATATGGTTCTTGCGCTCGAGCAGACAGATGTCGAGGAAGAGGAACAGGAGGGCAAGGAGCAGGAAGCCCTGAAACTGTTCGTCGTATTCGCTGTATATCTGACTTTCCAACTTGGCTTTTGCCAACTTCTCGACATAGTGGGAGAGTTCCTTCTGTGCCGAACTGCTGTTATCGACATAGATGTAGGCGCCACGACCTGCCTGTGCAATCTGACGGCACATTTCCTCGTTGAGACGGGAAACGACGGCATTGCCCTCTTCGTCGATGAAATACTGTGTGGTGCCCGGAATGGGAATATGTGCGCCATCGGGACTTCCTACGCCGAGGACATAGACATGTATGCCTTTCTTGGCTGCCTCCTTGGCAGCTTCCACTGCCCCACCCTCGTTGTCTTCGCCGTCGGTAATAAGAAATATAGCACGCGACACATCCCTCTTCTGGGTGAAACTTCGTACACCGAGGTCGATGGCTGTGGCGATGTCCGTACCCTGCACATTTATCATCGAGGGCGAAATGGTTTCGAGGAACATCTTGGCCGATACATAGTCGTTGGTAATGGGCAACTGTACGAAAGCCTGACCGGCATAGACTATCAGTCCCACCTGGTCGTCCTTCATGTCATCAACCATATTGGACACAAGCATCTTGGCTTTGTCCAAACGGCTGGGACGCACATCGTTGGCCAACATGGAGTTGGATACATCCATCGCAATGATGGCTTCGATGCCGTTGCGTTCGGTGGTGTCTATCTTCGTTCCGTACTGCGGACGGGCAGCAGCAACAATCAGGCAGGCCAATGCCAACAATAAAAGCCACATCTTCACCTGCGGTCGCCAAACGGAGACATCAATCATCAGTTCCCGTAACAAGTCGAGGTCTCCATAAGCCTTCAGGCGCTTCGTGCGACGATAGTTGCTATAATAGAATAGCGCCGCCAGTACAGGAAGTACGACTAACAGATAGAGATATTGTGGGTTTTCAAATCTGAACATACAAAGTCTTTAGGGTATTCTTTTTAGTATCGTTACACGAAGGAGTATTTCCAAAAGGAGGGCAAGAATCGCACCGAGGGCAAAGGGAAGGAATGCCTCGTAACGCTTGCTGAACTTCTTCACATTGAGTTTGGTCTTTTCCAGTTGGTCTATCTCTCGATATACTTCGTGCAGACTCTTGGTGTCTTTAGCACGATAGTATTCGCCATCGGTCTTACTAGCAATGCCTTGCAGGGTCTTGGTGTCAATCTCTACAGGCACCTGTATATACTGCACACCACCTGCCACAGGCATCGGGTAACGGGCAAGTCCGTTGGTTCCGACTCCGATGGTATATACGCGTATGCCAAAACTCTTGGCTATCTCGGCTGCCGTCAGGGGACTTATGTCACCTCGGTTGTTGGAGCCGTCCGTCAGCAGAATGATAACCTTGCTCTTGGCCTTGCTGTCCTTCAATCGGGCTACGGCACTGGCCAATCCCATACCGATGGCCGTTCCGTCCTCTATCATACCCTTGGCAGTCATGTCACACTGCATTCCCTGTAACATATTGATGAGCACGGCATGGTCCACCGTCATCGGACACTGGGTAAATGCTTCGCCCGCAAACAAAGTTAGTCCAATATTGTCGTTGGGGCGACCGGAAATAAACTCAATCGCCACTTCACGCGCTGCTTTCACACGATTAGGGCGAAGGTCCTCGGCCAACATCGAGGTGGAAACATCCATACAAAGCATGATGTCGATACCCTCTACATCGGTCTGCTTCCAATTGTTTGTCGTCTGTGGGCGTGCCAAAGCTATAATCAACAAAGCGCAGCAGGCAAGTCGGAGCAGGAATGGCGCATGGACAAGATACTCCTTCCATCCGTGACGAGTGAAGCGGAAAGCATCGGTGCTGCTCACCTGTAAAACAGGATGAGATCGACGATAATAGAGAAGATACCATACGACATACGGTACAATCAGTATCAGCAGGAACAAATATGCAGGACTGGCGAAACTCACAACTGGACGATTTTACAATTTGACAATTTACATTTATCTTAGCAGGTCAATGATGCGATATATAATCCAAACGACGAGTGCGATAGAAACAATACTGCCGACACCTATCAGAATGCGAAGTGTCCAGATGGTGGCACGCTGCCGTCTCTGCTCGGGTGTAATGATTATCTCTTCCGGCTTCTGGTTCGGGTCAACTTCCTGTTTGGTCTGGTTGATATATTCCAGAGCCGTCATCAGGTTTGCATCGTTCTCGTTAATCAGCGTTGTCCACTTGGCGAACTTCACAAGGTCTGCCGTCTGGAAAAGTTCACGAAGGTCGTTGAGTGTATCTTCATCATTGGCATCCATTAACCGCTCGACAATTTCTCCACTCGTCATTTCCATAGCATTGAAGCCGTAACGATTCTGGATATAGGTACGGAGTGTATCCGTCAGTTGCGTATAATACTCCTTGGAATCCTCCTGTGCCCAGGTGCGTTCCGACTTTATCTTCTCTATCTCGGAAAGGGCTACCTTGTGAGCCGGCTCCTTTGGTTTCCGACGCACAATGCGAATGATAGGTTTGCCTGTGTACAACGAAACCGCCATCACCACAATGCAAATACAAAGTAGGACAAACAGAATGCTGCTCCAGACAACCATTCGCCAGTCTTCCCAAGCAAAAGGAGCATTCATCACATCTTTCGGGCCACAATAACGATCGACATGCACCGTATCAACATCCATTGAATAGACCTTGAGCGCCAGGTTCTTGGAGAGATATTCCTTTCCGTCAACCTTTACTTTCAAAGGCGGTATGCTGAACAGGGTATCTCCCAATGGTTCGACATCGAAAGAGGTGATAATATATTTTCGACTGACAGTCATACGCTTGCCGTCGTTCAGTTTCGTGGTATCTGCCGCAGTCATGGAAACCACTTCTACGCCTCCTGTCATCATCTGTCCCGACTGGAAAACGGGGAGTTCCACCAGTTGCTTCGCGCCACAACTAACCTCCAGCGTAATGCCCGTCTGCTGCCCGATAAGAATCTGAAGACTGTCGATGCGAGCCTCAACGCTGACCTGAGCAAAAAGAGAAGACCCCATAGAAAAGTGGAGAGTGGAGAGTGGAGAATGGAGAGTGCCGATGAGGGCTATAAGAAATAGGTATATGCGTTTCATATCCGATGGCTTAACTTCGTTTTGCGAAAAGGTTCATCAGCGCTCCGACATAGTCTTGGTCGGTACGGACGCTGACACTATCAACATTGCTACGGGTGAAAGTATCGCGTAGATAGTCGGATTTCTTTCGCCACCATGCAGCCTGAGCGCGACGGATATCGGCACTGCTTGTGTCGATAAAGCGCTCTGCCCCCGTCTCTGCATCCTTGACCTTCATCAGTCCAACATTGGGAAGGTCGGCAATACGGCGGTCATAGACCTGAATGGCAACCACATCGTGTTTGCGGTTGGCAATCGTCAGGGGCTGACGGAAATCCTTCTGGTCCATGAAGTCGCTCAGCACAAATGCCGTACAACGCCGTTTCAATGCCTGAGTCAGATATTGCACAGCCTGACCGACATCGGTATGCTTACTCTCGGCATGGAAGTCGAGCAGTTCACGAATGATATAAAGGATATGCTTACGGCCTTTCTTGGGCGGTATAAACTTCTCTATATGGTCGGAGAAGAAGATTACGCCAATCTTATCGTTATTCTGAATGGCGGAGAAGGCTAGCGTGGCAGCAATCTCTGTCACCATATCCTTCTTCATCTGCTTTTGTGTGCCGAAGTGCAAACTTCCGCTGACATCTATCAGGAGCATCACCGTCAGTTCGCGTTCTTCTTCGAACACTTTTACATAAGGTTTGTTGAAGCGTGCAGTGACATTCCACTCGATGTCGCGTATGTCGTCGCCGTACTGGTACTCACGGACTTCGGAAAAGGCCATACCCCTACCCTTGAAGGCTGAATGATATTCGCCTGCAAAGATATTACTGGAAAGGCCGCGTGTCTTTATTTCAATCTGACGGACCCTTTTAAGGATTTCTGATGTCTCCATTAAGGTACTTCTACCTTATTGATTATCTGGCTAATGATTTCCTCGCTGGTTACATTGTTTGCCTCCGCCTCATAGGTCAGGCCTATACGGTGGCGCAGGACATCGTGTGCCACAGCGCGTACATCCTCGGGAATGACATAACCACGATGCTTGATGAAGGCATAAGCACGAGCAGCCAAAGCAAGGTTGATGCTAGCACGGGGCGAACCACCGAATTCGATATAATCCTTCAATTCCTTCAACCCATACTTCTCGGGATAGCGTGTAGCAAAGACGATATCTGTGATATACTGTTCTATCTTTTCGTCGAGATAAACCTGACGCACTACCTCGCGAGCGGCCTTAATATCATCGGTCTTCAAAATGGGACGCACCTCGTCGCGGTCGCCACCGATGTTCATACGGATAATCTTCTTTTCCTCTTCGAGTTTCGGATAGCCGATGACGACTTTCAGCATAAAACGGTCCACCTGTGCCTCGGGCAAGGGATAGGTTCCTTCCTGCTCGATGGGGTTCTGGGTGGCGAGAACGAGGAAGGGGTCGGGCAACTTATAGGTCTTCTTGCCGATTGTGACCTGACGCTCCTGCATCGACTCCAGCAATGCCGACTGCACCTTTGCTGGAGCACGGTTGATTTCGTCTGCCAGCACGAAGTTGGCAAACACTGGACCTTGTTCCACAACAAATTTCTCGTCCTTCTGACTATATATCATCGTACCGATCACATCGGCAGGCAAGAGGTCGGGGGTAAACTGAATACGACTGAACTTACCATCAACGAGACCAGCCAAAGTTTTGATGGCCTGTGTCTTGGCCAATCCCGGAACACCCTCAAGCAAAACATGACCGTCGCTAAGCAGTCCGATTAACAGGGATTCTACAAGATGTTTCTGCCCTACTATCACCTGAGCCATTCCCGTGGTCAGGTTTGTCAGGAACGCGCTTTGGCGTTCAATCCGCTCGTTTAGTTCGCGGATGTCGATTGATTCTGCCATACTAATAAGATGTCTATGTGTTTAATGCGACACAAAAATACGGCTTTCGGGCGTGATTGCCAAAAGGAAAGTTTTAAAAAAAGTTATAAAATGAGTGGCGACCGCATCAAACAATGTAGCCGCCACTCATTCTTATTGTGGGGTTATCCCACTATCATACTTGGCCTCAAGTCTTCCTGTTATGGCACTATATTGAGAATCTTGTTCACCAGAGCCGTAATGTCGGCAATTGTAATAACGCCATCGTTGTTTATATCAATGGTACTCATCGGATAGCTGGAAGCATTGAGATTGCCAACAACGATATCGGCCAAACTCTTCACATCGGCACCATCCAACCTACCATCACCATTCAGGTCGAAACTTGTTTTCGTCGTCTTGAAGGTGGCAATATTGGTTTCTGAATTAGGCTGACCCGCCTTAATGCCGATAATCTGATACTCATACTCTACATCGCTTGTCAATCCTGTCAATTCTATCGAAGATGCCGTAGTATTGATTTCCTGCCAATCACCAGCAGGAGTGCTTTCTGAAACAGCAACAACAACATCATCGACAAGTAGATAATCTTTGTCGTAATCCGCATTGCAGAAGGCAATATAGCCCATAGCTCCATTATAGCTACTCAAATCGACGGTATGTTTCGTCCATGAATCCGTAACATCATCGGGTTCATAAACTTTTACAAATTCATTGATGTCATTGGTGGTTGTGGAAACATAAACATCATAATGCTCAGGATAACCAGCATCGCCCATCGCCCAATAGGTCAGCTTTCCAGTATGTGGGATGGCAGGTGAGATGAGCCAATTTTCTACATCATATTCAGTGTTACTATACCAACTCCTTGACATGGCAACATAGTCTCCACTATGAGCCTCGACAGTAGTACTGGAGAAGTAGTTAGCAGGTTCTATTGTACTCCAATCCGTTTCGTCAATACCTTCATTGTTGCGGAAAATAGTCCATTTGTCGAGATCACCGCTTTCGAAATCATCACTGAAACTCGTAGAGAGGAGGCTTTCGTATGCCAGATTCCTATAGCGAACCTTGTAGCTGTCGCTATAACCCGTCCAACTGATAGTGGCAGAAGTATTTGACGGAGTCACTTCCACATTGTGAACAACAGGGTTGTCATTTGTCGTGATGAAAAATCCTGTAGTCCATGCACTATAGCCATCAGCACCATAGTTTCCGCGTACTTGATAAATATAATCCGTTTCGGTCTGCAGACCTGTCAACAAGCAGGTGTCTTCATCGCAGGTGATTGTTGTCCATGCCATGTTGTCTATATCAATGTCTGTGGTTGCCATATTACCACGAATCATCCAACCCACTCCTGAAGCATTAAGAGCAGTCCATTCATCGTCATCAGCATCATACAGCCATAGGTTGTTAACTTCACTGCCATCGTCACAAACATCCATGACATAGGTTCCTGTTTCTGTAAGTGTAATCCAAAGATTCTGACCTGTGGCTATGAATTGGGGCGATGCAAATGTGATGTCATGGAAATCGTCGTTGGCTTCGGGTGTCACCGTTTCGGTATAAAGCAAAGTGCCAGGAGCATTATCGCCACCAGAATAGATTTTTATAGTAATATCCTCCGTGTTGTAGGTACTTTTTTCATATATAGAGATTCCAGTCAACACATTTCCCGTCACAAGGTTTCCAGGATACATCACGCCCCATGTCCATGTATTTGTAGATGATGTGCCATAAAGTGAATAGTAATTATCATTGTCGTATTGCAACAACGCCTCATCGGTCAATGTTATGCCTCCAGATAGAGGAGCATAGCGTACTTGATACTCGTCGGTCCAATCCAACCAACTAATTTCTGCAGTGTTAGGTCCAACTTCCACATTTGTAATTAGAGGAGTGGGAGTGGCAGTATTGGTTGTAAAGGTAAGTTCGTTACTCCATGTGCTTACATCGCCACCACCGCAATTGCCGCGAACCTTCACCGTATAGTCGGTTTCGGGATCCAAACCTGTTAGAGTGTAGGGATTGTTGGTAATTTCCTCAATAAGAGTAAAGTCGGCTTCACCATCAGCCATGTATGCAATATCCCATGTGGTCTGGTCATTGGTACCTGGCGTCCACTGCAATTTTACGGACTTAGGACCAGGTGTTGAAACCAACTTTAGGTTCATAGGTTTCTTACAGGAGGTTATGGTACAGTCCATCGTATAGGAAACTGTATCACTCAAAGCATCCGAACCCGAGAAGATTTCCTCATCGTTGATGTCGTAAAAAACATAACTACATTCGCTAGCAAAGCTACCACTGAGCCAAACGAAGTCATAGTCCTCACCGCAGCACAAGGCCACTGTACCCTCTGCAGAGTCACCACTTTCAATGGTCAATTCTGCCACCACAATACCAGAATTGTGGTGTACCACCTGAATCTTGTTGCCATTCCATCCGTCACCGTAACTGTCAGTCAGTTCGTAACGGATGTCATTTTTATCAGGCTCACCGCAGAGGGGTGTGGTAAGTAAGAGGGAATTTGTCCAGCCGCTGGTACTGCCGCTGCCACAGTCTGTCTGCACCTGCACCTCATAGGTGGAGGCAAGTACCAAACCTGTCAGCAGGTAACTGGGCGTATTCGCAACAGCTACAGTTGTCCAAGTCGTGGCATCCTTCAATTTATAGCGGAGATTCCACGCATCCGCACTCGATGTCCATGTTATGGTATCACTATAGGTTCCCGTGTTATCGTTATAAGCAAGCTCGCTGGCTGTTAACTCTGTAGGCCTTATACAGGATGGGGCATCCTCGAAGAGAACGCGCATCTGATTCTTCTTCGCGAGCAGAGTTCCACTTACAGCAGGCGACATCGGGTCGTAGTTAGTACCATCTGACCTTATATAGAGCGCCTGATTACCAGTAGCTGTATAGGCGAGGAAATTTGTTGTCGAGGTATAACTTCCCGTATTGTTGTCAACAATAATAGCAATATTGCTGGTTCCGTCATATATGAAAGGAGTATCAAGCGTGATATCTTTCCAAGACTCTGCGAGAAATGATACCGTTCCGCTGAACACCTTATCATCTACTGTGGGAACAATCCAGTCACTACCGCTACTGAAACTGCTCTTGTCTGTATGAACAATGTAGATGTCAAGATTACATTCGGGAGTTTTCGCACAATAGAAAGCGATGCTCGCTATGGCCTTGCCTGCGTTCACGCTGCCTTCCAATTCTTCAGGCGTAAATATTTGCTCTGTCAAACTATAATTATAATAGCAATTGAGTGGCAATTCAGAATGGGTATCTGTACCCGTACCTACTGTCACTTTTGCCGTGGGCATGAAATAGACTTCATTGGTCCAATAGCTATCACCCAATTCGCGTACGGCGCACACCTTTACATTGTAGCCATGATCTGCCTCAAGTCCCGTCAGTGTATAGGGATTGGAGTTGACCGTAATGGCATTGGTTTCATCGCCATTCAAACAAATCTTCCATTGTGTGGCGGAGCCGTTTTCCGTCCAACTGATTGTGGCCTGTGTAGGTTGGGCACAGGTGAGTGAAACAGCAAGGTTGGTAGGCTTTTCGTAAGTTACATCGTAATTGATGGTCGTTGTGCCTTCATACCCTTTCGAGGAAACGCCCGAGATGCTCACGGAGTAATTGCCAGAAGTAGTGCCGTCACCGCTATAAGTGACGGTGTAGCAACTGCTGCTCACCGTGCTTCCGTCAGAGAGTTTCACCACGGGAATAGGCTGTATTACACTACCCGTAAGTTCATAAAAAGGCTCTACGCCACTAACACTTGTGGCACTATAGTAGGAGTTACCGTCAGCAGCATTCAACTTTAGATACATGGTGTTGGTGGGCGTCGAACTGGTTACCTTGATACCATTTGCACCAGACACCCAATTGCTTGAGCCTGCCGTTGCATCATCGCCTGTGTAATATACATTGGTGCAAGTGGCAGTTGCAGAAGTGTTAGCCGTGTGGCAGGCAATGGGGTGATATTTGCCATTGGTACCTGCCGAGAACGAGCCCTTAAATAAGCAGTTTGTCATGGTTATGGTGACATTATCGCACCAACCCACCAGACCACCAGCAAAACTTGTGAATTTACTAATATTGCCACTATAGATACAGCCAGACATAGTCAGAGTTCCATTCCCGCCATGACCAATGATACCACCAGCATAACCAGAGGCAATGACATTCACCTGGACATCGCAATTCGAGATAACATTTGCATTGTCATCCTTACACATGCCCACCAGACCAGCTGCGTGGTAAGCCGTGCTCGTAACAGTTCCTGCAACGGTGAGCATCTCAATGGTCGCCCCGTTGATGTAACGGAAAGGAGCTGCACCTATCTCTGTTCCACTGATATTCACATTCAGTATTTTGCCGTTGCCATTGAAATGGCCCGTGAAGGGATTATCATTTGTACCAGCCATCACCACGATGGGCGTAGTATCAATAAATCCGTCAGCCAGTTTGTAGTACTTATCGGCATCGTTGCCAGCATTCACATTGGAAACAAAAGTGTTCCAGCCAGCCACATTGGCAATAATGAAGGGGTCGCTTTCGGTACCCGTTCCAGAGAGTGTAGCGGTTTGTAGGGGACCCTTAAAACGCAATTCGCTCAATTGCAGAGTACCTGCGCCCTGTGTCTCAAACACCATAAAACGGAAATACTGGTAAGTACCTGGATTCGAGAGCGTAAATTCATAATCGGTGTAGTTCACATTCTGCAAACCTCCACCATCATATATACTATCGATGGTTACCCATTCATCAGTCGAGTTGAGTTTTGCCTGTAGTGCCCAGCGCTTGGGATTACGGTTTGTGTATGTAGAATTGTCCTCACCTGTGGTCAGAATGTACTTTGTCACTGCAATGGCCTGATCAGCCTGAAAGTCGCAGTACACACAACTATCAGCACTCTCAAGTGGAATTTTACTTGACATTGAGAGACACCACTTGCTGAAGTAGGCACTGGTAAACTTACCATCAACGAGATTACCATAGCTTTGGTTGGTATAACCAGCCGTACCTGCCGTGGCGGTAAAGCCCGAATAGATTTGTTCGGTTTGTGCCCATGTTGCGATGGAACCGAACAGGATAACGAACAGCATCATGGCCATCCGCATCCGATGTGTAAAAATTTTCTTCATAATATATATATAATGTATAACAATCTTATCACCTTATCACCTTATCACGCTTATTACGAGTCTTGATAACATGGAAACTCGTGTCATAAATCGCGCGCAAAGGTACGACAAAATGTAAGCATTTACAAACTTTTCGTTGAATTAATCCACACAAGCCATCATTTCGCTTACAAAAGTGGCCGTATAATGATCGTATATACACTCAGCGTGCAATTTGGAAACAAAAAAAGTCCCGTGACAATACTTTCACGGGACTTTTTCTCGGAAGTGGCTTCCGTTTAGAACTTAAAGCCAAGAGAACATGTAATCTGATGACGATTCAGGTCAAGTTCTACAGGATTGATGGAAGCATTTGCCAACTGTGGATTGTCCGTCGAAAACTGAGTGCCAGAAGTATAACTGGTGTCGAAAGCATAGAATCTGGCATCTTGCATACGATATTTGTAAGCCAAATCGACATAGAACTTCTTATATTTATAACCAACACCACAGGTAATGATATTCGTTGCGCCAAGTGTCATGAAGTCGGTACTCGTGGCGTAATCCATCGCATAAGAATCGGTACTGAACTGGTCGAAACTGGGATTGTCCTTATATCGGCTGGTGATATAGTTGTAGCCAGCGCGGAGTGCAAAAGAACTCGTCGGCTTGTATTCCAGACCAGCCTTGATGGTATGCTGCCCTTGCATCATGTTTTTCGTGAGTTGGTTCATTGCGGCATCCTTTGTACTGGACAGAGAACTATGATTCGGGTCATTATCATCGTACTTGGGATATCCCATCTTAGTATTGGCTGCATTGGCATATTCGTACTCGATGCCCCAAGCCAATTTCTCACCTACCGTAGAACCGACACTAAGACGAGCGCGCCAAGGTGTACGGACAACATATTCAATGTAACTTTCCAGGGTCTTCGTACTAGTATTTGCCACATTATCAGTCAGGTCAAAGAGTGTGCTATTCTTTAGACGATACCATGTGGGAGTTTCAACAGCAAGTCCTACACGAAGGGGACTCTCTTCAATGGGGCGGAAAATAAAACCGAACTTGGCATTGATACCCGTACCGTCAATTTCACGGTCGTTGTACAATGTATAATCACCTATAACTCCACCATTATCCTGATTCTGCTCGGAATAGGAACTCCAAGAATTATAATCCACATGATCCAGACCAAATGTAAAACCTGTGTAGAAACGGTCTTTTAGATTAAACGAGACATTGATGTCGAATGCCTGAAGTGAACCTTTCTGATGGCGGGTATAGAAACCTCTTTCGCCACGATAAGGATTAAAATATCCCTGAGCATCTTGAGACAAATAGCCATTATCCGTGGCCAAGCCTGCCAGGTTGAAATCCGTAGCATAGGTATATTCATTGTTTCCTGCCAATTCTGCCAGTTGATCCATCTGTGATAGACCTCCCAAATTGAGATTGTCAGCAAAGAAACCTTGATTGAAATTGGCTTTCTTCTGGTAGTTGATGCCGAGGTTCACATATTTCATCACATCTCCACTACCCTTCATGCTCCAGAGAAAACCGAGTTGGTCGAAGCTGGCACGGGCAAGTTTCTCGCCATAGGAAGAAGCATCGTTGGAATCCCAACCACCGCCCGTAGGAACAACAGCACCAAAACTGATGGCGACATCGCTTTTCCGATAAAGTCCTGTTCCAGCAGGATTGCTACTCATGACAGAGAGATCTGCACCAAGGGCTCCAAGAGCGCCGCCCATACCTACATAACGGGCTGTTCCGATAACATCGTCCGTGGCTGTCACACGGTCGTTGAGATAAGTATCTTGTGCTTGTGCGATGGTTGTTGCTGCCAGCAACGCAACCATTAGATAAAAACGCTTCATATTTTTATGATGAATTATGATTTGAAAATTATGAATTATCTTCTGCCGCCTCCACGACTGCCACCACTGGAGAAGCCTCCGCCACCACTGCTACGGCCGCCGCCTGAGAAACCTCCACTACGACCACCTCCGAAGGAACTGCTACGGGATGAACTACCTGAGGACATCGAACTACGAGAAGAAGAGGAACTGCTACGCGAAGATGTTCGCGAAGAAGAATGCGATGATGTAGATGGAGCATTCGAACGGCTGGCTGGTGCCGAAGAATAGCGGCTACCCTCTGTCGTTCGGCTGGTATTGACGCGTGCTGCACGACCCATGTTCGACTGTCGCGTATTTCCATTGCGCGTGACAGTGCGTCCTGCCGTATATCCACGACCGCCGTTGAAATTACGATGGGGTGTACCACCACCTGCAATAGGGTGATGGTGGTGATGGTACGAAGTATATGGATAATGATACCAACCTGGCCCATATCCATAGCCATAATACCAAGGGTCGTACCAACTATAGTAGCCATGCCAACCACCATACCACCCACGATAGCCATAGTAATAGGGATTGTAGTACCAAGAATCGTAGTACCAAGGGTCATACAGGGTATAGTCATAGTAAGAATAAGGATAGCCATAGCCATGGAAGCGCGAGAGACGCGCTGAATAGGCATAATCATCGGCTTGAGGCTGATACAATAGAGATTCGGCCTCAGTATTGCCCTGACTAAGAACATAGTTGCCCTGTTCGTCGAGAACAAGACGATTCTCGTCTATTTGAAAGGTATCAGCATCTGCAATGATGGTGATGTACTTGCCTGAAGGATTACGGCGATTGTACTCATCAACATCACGCAAGGCTCCCATATAATAGTTGCATGTGTCGTAATCATCCTGAACATGCAGGGTTTCGCGTGACGGAACGGTATTCTTCTGTTCCACAACCTGTGCATTCTTGCTTTTCTTCTTGGGAACGAAATACATATCGTCGCTCTGTGCGAATACGAAGATGGGCATCATTGCCACCATCAGCCAAAAGAATGTTCTTGTCTTCATAGCTTATTCGTTCTAAAAGTTTATCTGTGGCAAATTTACTACCTTTTTATGTGAAGTCAAGGGGAATAACCCGATTTTGAAGAGGAAAATCCCCCAAATAAACATTTTTTTGTAATTTTGCCCCTGCTATGAAGTATTTTCAGTTAGATTTTCATATCTCTCCGTATCGCGAAATGATTGCGGACATCTTAGAGAACATGCTGGGGGCATGTGGTTTCGAGGCTTTCGTTCCAACAGCGGACGGATTCGTGGGATATGTACCACAGAATGCCTACAACAAAGAAGAAGTCATACGAATTGTAAAAGACTTTAGGCATAGTTATGATATACAATACCAAGTAGCAGATGCGCCAGATGAGGACTGGAATCAGCAATGGGAGGAGGAAGGATTCGAGCCTGTCGCCATGGACGATTTGGTTTGCATTCACGACGAACGGCACAAGGATGTACCTCCGTGCAAATACGACATCATCATCAACCCCAAAATGGCTTTTGGCACAGGTTCACATGCGACGACAAGAATGATTCTGCGACATCTATGTCAAATGCCTATGAATGGATTAAAGGTGATTGATGCTGGCTGCGGAACTGGAGTTTTGGGAATACTAGCATCCATGTGCGGAGCAAACAATGTTTTTGCTTACGACATTGACCCGTGGAGCGTAGAGAACACGATAACAAACGCCAAACTGAATGGAATAGACAACATCTCCGTACTCGAAGGTGATGCCAGCATTTTACCTCAAAACCAGACTTACGACCTATTGATAGCAAACATCAACCGAAATATTCTATTGGCCGATATGCCTCGCTTCGCCCAAGCATTAGCCAAAGGCGGGCGATTGATTCTGAGCGGATTTCTTATTGACGATATAGCCTTATTATCGGATAGAGGCAAAGAATTCGGGCTAAAAATCAATCGCAAAAAACAAGACGACGAATGGGCTATGCTCGAAATGGTTAGGGAATAGCATTGCTTATGTTATTCGGTAGGTTCGGCCATATTTGGACGGAGTGTCAAATCATGGAGAGCACGCAAATCTCCATTAAAGATATCAAAGTCCACCCTACCACGGATTCCATCTACCTTGCCACGGTCTGAGAACTGCCATATTACCCACTCACCCTTATAACCCAGTTTTTTTTCATAGTGAGCTACCCAAAGTGGATAATCAGCAAATTCGGGACCATCCAGATAATCTTCCTTAAATTTATAAGAAGTATAAAGGATTGGCTTTACACCATACACAGCCTCAACCTTGCAAAGCCACTTTAACACATCACATCGGAAATCAGACAATGGTTTCCGCCCTCTCAACTCCACATCCAATATGGGTGGCAGGTCACCCTCTAAAAGATGCACCTGCTTAAGAAAGAAGTCGGCTTGGCGCACAACATCTTTATCGGGCAAAAAGAAGTGATATGCTCCGCGTACAAGTTCGTTCTGTCGTGCCCAATGGAAGTTGTCGTTGAAGTTCTCGTCAAATAAATCCGTCCCTTCCGTTCCTTTGATGATTACGAAGCGTATTGGCTGACCATCGACATTGCAATTGCGCAAACGGTCCCAGTCGATATTTGCTTGGTGGTGACTAATATCGATGCCTGCCACCTCATAGCCTTCCGGCCAATCAGTTTTGCCTTCAAAGGCAGCCCAACGAAATGAAGTCGGTGACACAAAGAAATACCAAAATCCCAATGCACATACCCCTATCGTCAGGAACACCCCTATTAAAATGCCCCACCACGACGGTAAAAGCGAGCCGCCCGATTTTCTACGCTTCGGGCGGCTCCGCTTCATACTTTTCTTTCTTGACTGATTAGCCAAATAATCTCAGTTATAGATTACTTTCCTTGCTCCAATGCAAGAGTCTTAGTGCACTGGTCGCACACTTCCGTGGGACCGAAGTACTGGATAGGACCAGGATATACATAACTGGTCTTGCGAGCCCACTCTGCGCGCTTCGAGGCAAAATACTTGAAAGGAGCACCATCCAGTTCTACCAGAGCCTTGCGGATAACGGGCTTATTGGCACCATTACGACGCTCGATGTTCATCATCATCGTGATGGGCACACCACCGGCAATCCACTCAGCAGCAGGTGCCGTAGTGTTGCGAATGACTGACATATAACCCGTCTTACCATTGGAAATCAGACGGCTTGCATTATAACCCAAACTATAGCAGTAGTCTGCATCGTAGTTCGAAGGAGCAGCACAACGACCTTCGTAACCGAAGAAGTGATGCTGTGTACCAAACTTACCTACATACTTGCCTTGCTTCTTCCACTCTGCCAGTTTGGCGCCTACCATATGACTCAGCAACTTTTCAGTCTCAATCAGTGAAACCTGTACATTTCCGTGGGGGTCGCGGTCGAGACAAAGCTGACGGGCAACATCTGCGGGGAGGCTTTCCAATACCGCAAGGTTCTCCTTCGTAATGTTGCTCTTCACAAATGCAATCTGCTCGTCGGCACTCTTGAACTCGCGTGGTTCACCTGTTGTTGGGTCTGTCAGCACTTCGTTTAACTGTGCAATCAGTTTCTTAATGGCAGGAATAAATTCAATCAAGCCTTCGGGAATAAGTACAGTACCGAAGTTGTTACCATCGGCAGCACGATCGGCAACAGCCTTGGCAATGTAGGTAACCACATCGTCCAACGACATCTGCTTCTGCTCTACTTCCTCACTGATAAGACATACATTGGGCTGTGTCTGCAAAGCACACTCCAGCGCAATATGACTTGCCGAGCGACCCATCAACTTGATAAAGTGCCAATATTTGCGAGCCGAGTTACAGTCGCGCTGGATGTTACCAATCAATTCCGAATAGGTCTTGCAAGCGGTATCAAAACCGAAAGAGGTCTCAATCTGCTCGTTCTTCAGGTCGCCGTCAATAGTCTTGGGACAACCAATGACTTGCACGCCATACTTCTTGGCTGCGTAGTATTCTGCCAGTACACAAGCATTCGTATTTGAATCGTCACCACCGATAATCACTAAAGCCTTGATACCCAACTTACGCAGAATCTCAATACCGCTCTCAAACTGGGCTTCCTTCTCCAACTTTGTACGACCAGAACCAATGATGTCAAAACCACCTGTGTTGCGATATTCGTCGATGAACTCGTCGGTAAACTCCACATATTTGTGGTCCACCAAACCGCCAGGACCCATCAAGAATCCATAGAGTTTAGAGTCCTTGTTCAGGCTTTTCACACCATCGTACAGACCGCTGATGACATTATGTCCACCAGGAGCCTGACCACCCGAAAGGATGATACCCACATTTATCGGCGCGTTGTTCTCACTTTCAGCAGCCACGAATTCAACCACAGGCATTCCGTATGTATTGGGAAACAAAGCCTTGATTTCCTCTTGGTTACCTACACTCTGGGTAGCAGCACCCTCTTTAACCTTCACTGGTCCCTGCAGAGCCTTCGGCAGCTTGGGCTGATACGCGGCTCGTGCAATCTGCAATGCACTCTTTTCCATTTGAATTTGTTATTAAAGTTCTATTCCTAATTTCGCCACAAAGATAATAAATAATTCCTTAACCTGAGCACCTTTCCCATACAAATAATATAGTACGCACACGTAGGAGGATTTATCGTCAAGCCGTACACACCTCGTCCATACTGATGTCATGAGCCTCTAAAGGTAGTTTCTCTACACACTGAAACGGGAAGCAAACACCCAGTTTATAAGTTTTAGAAAGCAATGGCAACAATCTATCATAATACCCTCGTCCACGCCCCAGTCGATGACCACCATCGTCGAATGCCATACCTGGCACCAACGCGAGGTCTATTTCATCATAGGCAGAGCGGAGAATTTCCGCGCCAACAGGTTCGAGAATACCAAAAGCTCCCTTTTGCATGGATGCCGCACCAGTATAGAATTTCAATACGAGATGATCTCCAACCACAACGGGTAAAAGCAACTGCTTCCCCTTTTTTAGACCTTCGATTAGAAGCGGTTGTAAATTGGGTTCATCGGGCAAGGCGTGATAAAGAAGTATGGTATGGGCGCACTTCCATCGAGGCATAGCCATGATACGGAGACATATCTCTTGCGACCAATCCTCGAGTTGTGACGGCAAAAGGATAGACTTCTGCTGACGAATTTGCTGTCGGAGTTGTGCCTTATTCATCGAACAGATTGAGTTTGCGTTTGCGAGCCTCTTCCAATGGCAGAATTGTAGTATTACTCTCCCCTTCCCTATTGCGCAGGTGTTGCTGTTCGTTTCGGAGTTGGACTGCAGCTTCCTCTCGGGTTTCCTTATCAAGGAAACGGGCTGCCAATGGAGCATTTTGACTGGCATCTCTCACCCAAAGCACAGGACCATCATATACGGGGGCGATTTTCAATGCCGTGTGCAGCGGACTGGTTGTTGCCCCACCAATCATAACAGGAGCCTTAATGCCAGCCTCGCGCAGTTGTCCTACGACATGCACCATTTCCTCGAGCGAGGGCGTAATTAGTCCCGAAAGACCAATAATATCAGGCTTTTTCTCGATGGCTTTCTGCACAATCTCCTCTGCTGGCACCATTACGCCAAGGTCGATTATCTCATATCCATTACAAGACATCACCACCGACACGATATTCTTTCCGATGTCATGTACATCGCCCTTCACCGTTGCCAAAAGTACGCGGCCAGATGTACTTTTCACATCCTTCTTCTGCGCCTCGATGTAGGGCTGTAATATCTCCACGGCACGCTTCATCGTACGCGCCGTCTTCACCACCTGTGGCAAGAACATCTTTCCCTGCCCAAATAGTTCCCCTACGGCATTCATGCCCTCCATCAACGGACCTTCGATAATGTCCACAGCACGGGGATATTCCTGCAGAGCCTCAGCAAGGTCGGTGGCAAGATTGTCGCTAATACCCTTTACTAATGCGTTGGAAAGTCGTTCCGCCACACTGGTATGTACGGAAGCATCTGCTTGTTCCTTCTGTTCCGGGAGGGATGACAGGCTTGATGCAGCCTCTATCAAGCGTTCCCGTGCCTCGCCACTGGGACGCAGGATAACATCCTCCAACAATGCAAGTAAATCGGCTGGGATGTCATCGTACATCACCTTTGAAGCGGGATTGACTATGGCCATATCCATACCATGCCGACGAGCATGATAGAGGAACACGGCATGTATCGCTTCGCGGATATAATTGTTACCACGGAAGGCAAACGAAAGATTACTTACACCACCACTGATGTGTACTTGCGGCAGGTTCGCCCGAATCCAGTCTATCGTGCGTATGAAATCGAGTGCATAGCCATCGTGCTCGGGAATGCCCGTAGCAATAGCCAGCACATTGGGGTCGAATATAATATCTGAAGGATTGAAATTGGCCTTATCCACCAATAGGCGATAAGCCCTTTTGCACACCTCTATCCTTCGCTCGTAGGTCGTGGCCTGTCCCTTTTCATCGAAGAGCATCACCACCACGGCGGCGCCATAACGACGCAATTCGCGAGCATGTGTCAGGAACTTCTCCTCGCCTTCCTTTAGGGAGATACTATTGACAACACACTTACCCTGCAAACATTTCAGTCCGGCCACGATAACCTCCCAGCCCGAGGAATCTATCATCACGGGGACACGGGCAACATCGGGGTCGCCAGCAATCAGATTGAGAAATGTCGTCATTTCCCG
>JAGCYD010000072.1 GCA_017960985.1 Bacteroidaceae bacterium | reverse complement strand
GCGACAGGGAAAGACGCTCAGGTTCAGCAGCCCAACACAGTTTATGGCGCAACGCAAATCGACTATTGACGAGGCCTGGCCAGGTGACATCATCGGTCTGCCCGACAATGGGATATTCAAGATTGGCGATACACTGACGGAGGGCGAAGAGATTCATTTCCGCGGATTGCCCTCGTTCTCGCCCGAGATGTTCAAGTACATCGAAAATGCCGACCCGATGAAGACCAAACAGTTGCAGAAGGGTATCGAGCAGTTGATGGACGAAGGTGTGGCACAGTTGTTCGTCAATCAGTTCAACAACCGCAAGATTATTGGTACGGTTGGACAGTTGCAGTTCGAAGTCATCCAGTACCGACTGGAAAACGAATATGGCGCCAAGTGCCGCTGGGAACCCATCAGTCTGTACAAGGCTTGTTGGATAGAGAGCGACGATGCAGCAGAACTGGAAGCCTTTAAGAAGCGCAAATATCAGTATATGGCAAAGGACCGCGAGGGTAGGGATGTGTTCCTTGCCGACTCGGGCTATGTGCTACAGATGGCGCAACAGGATTTCGAACACATTAAGTTCCACTTCACAAGCGAATTCTAACATGAACTGCGATATAGATATAAGGAATGCCGTAGAGGTACTGCGAAAGGGTGGTGTTATTCTCTATCCGACGGACACCATCTGGGGTATCGGTTGTGATGCCACGAATCCCGATGCCGTGAAGCGCGTGTACGAGATAAAACAGCGCGAGGATTCCAAAGCACTTATCTGTCTCGTGGATTCGGCTAACCGTATGCAACGCTATTTCCGCAATGTTCCCGATGTAGCATGGGACCTGATAGAATATGCCGAGAAACCTTTGACACTGATACTTGACAATGCGGTGAATGTCGCACCGAATCTGTTGGCAGAGGACGGTTCGTTGGGTATGCGCGTAACGAAGGAACAGTTTTCGCAGCAACTCTGCTACCGTTTCCAGAAGGCTATCGTCAGCACTTCGGCAAACCTCTCAGGCGAGCCTTCGCCCAAGAGTTTCTATGACATCCCTGAGGCGATAACTTCCAAGGTGGATTATATCGTGCAGTTTGCACGCGGAAAGAAGTCGGACGGGAAGGCATCGAGCATTATTAAACTGGAATCAGACGGTGCGGTGACTGTGATAAGAAAGTAAATACGGAGAACAATGGAACAACAACGCACAGGCATAGAACGAATATTCGGGCGACTCTTTATCTGGAGCCGTAATGTCAAGCCCAACCGCTTCATGCTGTTGCTGGCCTTTGTCGTGGGCGTGTTTACTGCTTTCGTAGGACTCTTCCTGAAGTGGCTCATCGCCCAGATACAGTACCTGCTGACCCATCAGTTCAGTATCACGGGCAGTAACTTGCTTTATCTGCTCTATCCCGTAGTGGGTATTTTCCTGACCTCTGTGTTTATCCGCCGCATTGTACGCGACGATATCGGACATGGAGTGACCAAAATTCTGTTTGCCATAGCGCGGAAACAAAGTACCATCAAGGCGCACAATTGCTGGAGTAGTGTCATCGCCTCTGCCATAACGATTGGCTTCGGTGGTTCGGTCGGAGCGGAAGCCCCGATTGTGTTGACTGGTTCGGCTATCGGAAGCAATCTGGGACGGGTGTTCCGCCTGAGTTCAAAGCAACTGATGCTGTTGGTGGGCTGTGGCGCGGCAGGTGCCGTGGCAGGTATCTTTAAGGCACCCATTGCGGGTCTTGTCTTTGTGCTCGAGGTCTTGATGATAGACTTGACAATGGCCTCGCTATTGCCCTTGCTGGTTTCCTGCGTGACGGCAGCCATCGTGACATTTGCCATCACGGGAGTGCAGCCGATGTTCGAGTTCCATCCCAACTATATGTTCTCCATATCCCGCGTGCCCGCAAACATACTTCTCGGTGTCAGTTGCGGTTTAGTCTCGCTTTACTTCACGCGGACGATGAATGGGCTGGAGGGTGTGTTCCGTCGGCTGAAGCATCCTTACCTCCGTCTTGCCGTAGGAGGTGTGATGTTGTCCGTACTGATATATCTCTTCCCGTCGCTTTACGGAGAAGGTTACGACCTGATAGGGCTGCTTCTCAACGGGAAAGGCGAAGCGGACTGGCTGACGGCACTGAACCATTCGTTGTTTTATGGGCACGGCAATCTGCTGTTGGTCTATCTGTCGCTGGTTGTGGTGTTCAAGGTGTTTGCCTCGACGGCAACAAATGGTGGCGGCGGTTGTGGTGGTATATTTGCCCCCACGCTGTTCTTGGGATGTATCAGCGGATTTGTTTTCTCGCGCCTGTGGAACATGAACGATGTGCTGGGCGTGTCGCTGTCCGAGAACAACTACGCCCTTTTGGGTATGTGCGGACTGATGAGCGGTGTGATGCACGCTCCGCTTACGGGTATCTTCCTGATTGCGGAACTGACGGGAGGCTATCAACTTTTCATTCCACTGATGACCGTTTCCGTTTGTGCGTACCTGACGATTATCTTCTTCGAACCTCATAGTATCTATGCCATGCGTCTGGCAACTCGTGGAGAACTGATAACCCACAATAAGGACCGTGCCATATTGACTTTGATGAGTATGGATTCGGTGATAGACCGATACAGCAAGTATCTGACACCCGACATGACACTGGGCGAAGTGGTGAACCAGATATCCGTATCGAAGCACAATGTGTTCCCCGTGCTCAATGCCCAGCGGCATCTGGAGGCTGTGCTCTATATCGACGACATCCGCCATATAATGTTCCGAACTGAATTGTATGCTCGTCTTCGGGTGAGCGAACTGATGGTACAGCCCAAGGCACGCCTTTCGACACAGGACGAAATGGAATCTATCGTCAAGGTGTTTGAGCAGACGGGGGCATGGACCTTGCCTGTGGTGGATTCCGTAGGATGCTTCGTTGGTTTCATCCGCAAGTCGCGTGTATTCACGATGTACAGACAAATGCTGGCAGATATAAGTAATGACTGATATGAAAGAATGCGAGAATACCCCTCATGGCTTACGCCTGATATATATGGGCACGCCCGATTTTGCCGTCGAACCCTTACGCCGACTGGTGGAAGGCGGCTATAATGTTGTGGCTGTGATAACGATGCCCGACAAGCCTGTTGGCCGTCATCACGAGGTGTTGCAGCAGAGTCCCGTCAAGCAATATGCTGTAGGGCAAGGGATACCCGTGCTGCAACCCGAACGGCTGAAAGACGAGGCTTTTATCGAAGAACTGCGTAGTTATAAGGCCGACTTGCAGGTGGTGGTGGCATTCAGAATGCTTCCCGAGGTGGTATGGGCTATGCCCCGACTGGGGACTTTCAACCTTCATGCGGCCTTGCTGCCGCAATATCGTGGTGCTGCACCGATAAACTGGGCCATCATTAACGGGGAGAAGGAGACGGGAGTGACCACTTTCTTCCTCGACCATGATATAGATACGGGCATGGTGATTTACCGTGAACCTATTCCTATATATAATGATGATGATGTGGAGACGGTTCACGACCGCCTGATGATGTTAGGTGCCGACTTGGTGCTGCGCACGGTGGACGATGTGGAGCAAGGTACGGTGACTCCCATACCGCAAAGCGAACTGAATGTGGACGGCCCGCTTCGTCCTGCACCGAAAATCTTTAAGGAGACCTGCCAAATACGCTGGTCGGAACTCGATTCGCAGCAGGTCTATAACTTCGTCCGTGGACTTTCTCCCTATCCCGCAGCATGGACCACCCTCGACGGTACGATGCTTAAAGTCTATAAATGTCAAGTGGCAAATGGCACAGGGCAAACGGCAAATGTACAGCCAGGTACTATCGAAACGGATGGAAAGAACTACCTCAATATCGCATGCCGTGAAGGGTGGGTGAGCATACTTTCGTTGCAACTGGCCGGAAAGCGCCGAATGGAGGTGGAAGAGTACCTTCGAGGGGCTCATATTACGGTAAATAGCGTGGAATAATGGTATAAATCGCGGAAAACTTACATTTTTTTGCAAAAAAGCTTGCAGGGAATATTTGAATATACTTATATTTGCAGTCGCAAACCTTAAAAATGAATCGCCTATAGACAAACATTACCCCGATAATTGTTAAATAAACAAGGTAATGGAAAATTACGCAAAGCTGACCGATGAACGGTTGGTCAGTATGTATGAAGAAGGCGACTTTCAAGCATTCGACATCTTATTAGAAAGATACCAGGACAAGGTCTTTGGTTACATTCGCTCAATGATTTCTGACACTGAGCTGGCTAACGATGTGTTTCAGGACACTTTCGTCAAGGTAATCATGGCTATCCGTAATGGTCACTATACAGAATCGGGACAGTTTAGTTCTTGGTTGTTGCGTATCGCACGCAATCAGGTGCTCGACCGTTTCCGCAGTCAGCGCAACCCCAATCGTAATGTCGTATCGCACGAAATCGTGGATGGACAGGGCGATATCGTTGCTGACTTATTCAACGACCCTGCACTTTGCGAGCCGAATATCGAATCGAAGATATTGGTGGAGCAATCGCATGACGATGTGCGCATGATGATAGACATGTTGCCCGAGGCACAGCGTGAGGTGGTCTATATGCGCTATTACCGCGACATGTCCTTCAAGGAGATTGCCGAGGTGACGGGCGTCAGCATCAACACCTCATTAGGGCGTATGCGCTATGCTATGATGAATTTGCGCCGTATGGCAGAGCATCGCGACCTCTACTTGGCAGTATAGCGGAAACATTTCTTCAGATAAATTTGCCTGTCGGATACAATATTCGGCAGGCATTCTTCGTTATAGGGGTAAGAAGTCTTAATTATTAGCCTATGACGCAAACATTACCCAACGAAAATCTGCACCCCAATCCCGCTGTTTTACAGTACATTCGCAACTTCGCACGCACCTACAAACCGATTCGCTCATGTTAGTAGCTCCCTCTTTGCTTAGCGCCGATTTCGGTAATCTGGAGCGTGAGATGCAGTGGTTCAACGAAAGCCATGCAGACATGTTGCATCTGGATGTGATGGACGGTGTTTTTGTTCCGAACATTTCTTTCGGTTTCCCTGTAATGAGGCATGTGGCGCGTTTGTGCCAGAAGCCGTTGGATGTGCATTTGATGATTGTAGAGCCTCAGAAGTTCATTCCACAAGTGGCAGATTTAGGCGCCCGCTATATGAATGTGCATTTCGAGGCACTTACCCATCATCATCGGGTTATCCAGCAGATTCGTGAGGCAGGATTGAAGCCAGCCATCACATTGTGTCCCTCCACGCCTGTGGCTGTATTGGAGGACATCATCTGCGATGTGGATATGGTGCTGCTGATGTCTGTCAATCCAGGCTTCGGAGGCCAGAAGTTTATTCCGCAAACTTTGCAGAAGGTTGTCCAACTGCGCGAACTGATACAGAAGAAAGGCAGTCATGCCTTGATAGAGATTGACGGAGGCGTGAACATGGAAACCGGCAAGCAACTTGCGGAAGCAGGTGCTGATGTATTGGTGGCTGGTTCGTTTGTGTTCGGTGCAGCGAATCCCAAGGCAACCGTTGATGCCTTGAAGGGTCTCTCGTGATTCGCGACCGATTCCTTATGCTGCTGATAGCAAGTCTGCTTGCTATCGGCATTTATTTTTCCGACTTTTTCTTCCTTTCGTCCGAAGCGATGTGGCTCTTGGTGGTGCTCATGTCGTTGCTACTCGTTTCGTTGTGTCTGCTTGGGAAGCAAAGTATTGCCATCGTTCCGTTTGCCTTGTTCTTTGTGGTGGCAGGCATTGTGCGGGCACAGTTGGGAACCTTTTCCCTGCTCCCGGATGCCTTACTCTTGAAGAGCGAAGAACTGCTCCATCGGCTGTTGAATTATGTTCAGCATGTCGGGTTGAGCCGCGATACGGCAGGACTGATTCAGGCGATGCTGCTGGGGAATAGGGCTGAACTCTCGGGCGAAGTGCTTCAGATTTACCGCAACTCGGGTACGAGTCATATTCTGGCCCTCTCTGGCTTGCATCTGGGCATACTTTTCGGCTTGTTCAACTATTGGTTGATGCGGGTGTTGTTCTCCCGTTGGCGCTATGTTGTCGGCATTGTGGGGCTGGTGTTCCTATGGGGCTATGCTTTGCTTACGGGGTTCCCCATCTCGCTGTGCCGTGCTTCGCTGATGATGTCGCTACTGGTCATTGGGCAGATGCGCCTGGTGGGAAATGACGGGTGGCATACACTGGGATTAGCGGCTTTCGTGATATTGCTGATTGCTCCGGATTCGCTTTATGAGGTGGGCTTTCAACTTTCCTTCACGGCAGTAGCAGGCATACTCATGTTTTACCGTCCTTTGTGCGACATTTGGTTACCGTCTCGCTGGTGGACGCGCGGTATTTGGCAGATATTCTTGGTATCCGTCTCGGCCCAGTTAGGCACATTTCCCTTGATTCTGTACTATTTCCATCAAGTGTCTTGGCTGGGGTTGTTCATCAGTCCACTCTTCATATTGCTGGCCACCTGTATCGTATATGTAGGCTTGCTGCTGCTCGGTGTTCATGCCCTTGGAGGAGGATTCCTGTTGGGAAGGCTATTGGAGGGGCTTGTGGGCATACAACACGGTTTGATGGGCTTTTGCTCGCATCTCTCGTCGGGAAGGATTGTGGATGTTTCGTTGCCTTTCTATTGTGTTGTATTGCTTTACATAGCGATATTATGTCTTCGCTATTCATTGTGGCTGTTTCAAAAGGATATTGTGCGTGGGTGAGCAATACTATTGCGAAAGTCTGCGGAAAGTATTACTTCACCTGAACCTTAATGCTCTGCTTGCCGTCGGTTACAATGTACAGGCCCTTGGGCTGCTTTTCTCCGAGGCGAATCTCATGACCAGAAACAGAATATGCACGCAGATTCTTTCCGTTGGCATATATGACGCCCTTGTCCACACTGACATTGAAGCCGGGATTGTTCCTGACTCCGTCGATGCCCGTAGGAACGATGATGGGGTCTTCTGTTCCTGTTCCGTTGGGGTCATCACTAATAATGAACCATCCGATGTAATCGCCATTGGTGGCGGCATTGTCGGTTGTCGTGACGGTACTTGTACCATCGGTCTGCCTGCGGATGTTTATTGCATAGATTCCATTGGTATCGCTGCTTGTGTTTCTCACACGGAAGATACTAGCCTTCTCGTAGTTGTTGGTCTGACTGCCTGCAACAATGCAGGGATTGAGAAAGTGCATCGTGGTTCCGTCGGTACTGGTCAGCGCCACGGATGTTGCACCTGAACCACCCACGGGGGTATTATTATTGCGCCCGACTGTGAGCAGTTTCCCCTGTCCGATGGCAATCTGTCCGGGTGTGGCCGCAAAATAGTACACGGTTTGCTTGGCAATGGTTCCAGTTTCACCTTCCTGGCGGACAAGTTTCACCTTGAAGCCCGTATTGGTGATGTCATACACCTTGACCGTGACGGGAGCAGCGGTTGTCTGCGTGGTGGAAGCCTTCTGTTGTGCCACCACTACGGGAGTTACTCCGTCGGGGAATGCTTCGGGGAACACAATCTGGGTTTCGTTTCCGTTGATAGAGCCAGCCTTTTGCGAGATGAGCATCATGTCGGCACTCAGGTGCATCACCGTGTCCTGAGGCAGAATCATGTAGTCTGCGTTCTCAGCATTATTGAAGGTTACGGGCGTGGTCAGTTGCCAGGGATAGAAGCGGAACTTGAAACTGCTATAGTCCGTAGTTCTTCCACTTTGGCCCTGTATCTGGTTTGTGATGCCGTTAGCCGTGTTCTTATTGGTAATGAAGCCCGTGACGATATAAGGTGCAGAAGTTTGCGGCTCGATGTCGGTTATTACAAACTCGTCGCTGGCAATCTTCAGTTGTCCGTATTGCAAAAGGCCGACAGACTGAGATGCGCTTATCGTTACGGAGATATCGTCGGAATATAGTCTGCTATTGCCTTCGTAGCGATCCGAGATGCGATAGTAGTAGAGTCCTGGTTCGGTAATAATGTCGGTATAGGTGTAGTAACATCCCGCAGAACTATTCTTATCTTTCAGGCTGATGGTGGCAATATCTTTCCACACCGTGGTGCCAGGGGACTTGCGCTGAACGGTCATCTCGTCCAACATGTCACCATTAGGGTCGCTCCAGTTCAACACAAAGGTATTGTCGCTCTTCGTATAGGTTCCCGTGGGGATAGAGGGCTTGTTGTAAACCACGGTGGGAATGAATTCGTAGTTCTTGTTGTATCCCAGTCCACTCTCCATCTCGGCATAATACTCTCCCAATGCCGTCAGTCCGCTCTCGTAGATGTGTCCCTTCGATTCACTATTCCAGTATGCATAGCGCTCTATGGCCGGCGAATTGTTGAGGGTGTTTAATATGGCCACCGTCGTATTGTAAATGTTTTCGTCGGTTTGGTTAGGGGCGAAACATCCATTACCATTCCAACTGGCACCCCATATCCACTCGGATATCCAGATGGGACGGTGCATACTGGGCCACCATAAAGACTGAAGATAACCGAAATTACCATCGGGCCAGTAGCAGTGGGCATCAACGACATCGCAGCGCCAGCCACGGGCATCAATTTCTTCAAGGAAGCTTTTGATGAATCCAGTGCCGTTCCAATAGTCGCTACCGTCCCAAGAAGAGGGAGAACAGAGGCGCATACCTGTACGCATGAGGTTCTGCCAGTTGTCCAAAATGGTTTCTAAGTCTTGTGGATGGTCATCAGCACTATTCCGGGGCTCGTTGTTGGTTTTCATGTGACAGGATAGTACTCTGCTGCCACAAGCTGCCGATGAGGGGTAGTCCTCGTAGATATGGTTGGGAACCCATTCCGTGTCGGGAAAGTTTCCTATCCATGTACCATTACCGTCTCTAAAGTTTGTGTCCGAACCTGTTCCCCAATCGTAGCACCAAGAAGAGTTTAGGGCGGAGTTGGCTGTCATTCGGGTGTCGCTTCCTAATCCTTTCTTCTGTGCGTTCCACCACTTAAAGAGGCGGAAACTGGATATTCTTCCGTCGAGAACATTGGGCAACTCTGTAAACTCCAAGTCTTCCTGGTCGGCAATGAAGCATCGGCTATAGCCCCATCCGCCTTGTCCGACAGCAAAGGTAACCATGTATCCGCGCTTCAGTTTGAAGGAGCGAATCTGGTTATTCAATTGGGCGGTGCTCAGTGTATTCATATAGCCACCCGTGCTTCCTTCAGCATAATCGTTGCATGAAGTCCCGCCAAAATTAGGCTCGGTATAGCAGGTCAGGGGCTTGAAGTCGCTTCCGTATGGGAAGATGATGGCTCCCTGTGCATACATCTTTACCTGACAATTCACATCGTTCTGTGCCGTAGCGCCGTTGATGCGTATATATTTGAGGTAATTGCTGATAGTACGGCTGGGCTTGATGTTCTTGAGGATGACGACGGCATGCTCTGTGTTCTGGATATTAACGCTTCCCGTCGTGGCAAATGGTGTGGTGCTGGTTATGACATAGTCCACATCGTCTGTCAGCGTGATGCTTTCCGATACTTGCTCGACAGTGGTAATTGTATTGCCTGCAAACAGGCTGAATACTGAACACAGGAATGTCGTCAGTAGGAAGAATCTGATTTTCATAGTATATAAAGAATAAAACTATTGAATCTTTTTGAGGAACTTGTTGATTTTCTTGGTTTGCTTCTTGTACGCTTTGGCACAGGCTGCGTCCTTCAATACCTTTTGTGTCTCAGCCATAAGTACCTTGCGCTCGTCCACCTGCTCAATGGTCAGGGTGGGAGTGGAGCGCTTTTTCATTTCGCCAGAGGCTTGCATCAAGGCGTCCCATACAGTTACTAGGTCTTTCTCTTTCTTCGTGATGGCAATAACCGTTCAGTGTCGCGGTGTGAACATGCCGCTGGTTTGTGTGTCCTGTACCTGCTTGAAGGTCTTTAGGTCTGAACTTTTGCAGAACTGATAGTGATAACTGGTATAGCAGTCGTACATCAGCACCCATGTGCCGTCGAATAGGCGGAATACGCCTGAACCTTCCACAGCCTTGTTCGTATCTTGGCAGAATCCAGGTTGCAATTCCCACTTCGACATGTCGTGCAGGTCGGGTGTGATGAACTGTTTGATGCCTTTTTGCCTTTGTCCTTCGGTCTTAAAGAATACATGGTAAAGTCCGTTGTCATCGCGTACTATGTCGGTATCTATGCTGGCATTGTTTACATCGAATAGCACTTTGGGCTCTTCCTCGAGGTCGCTGAAATCAGCGTTGGCATAGGCATAGAATACTTTGTCGTAAGGACAACTACCGTCGTCCGTCAGGATAGAGAAGTATACCATGTACTTGCCGACAGCCTTGTCGTATATGGTTTGCGGTGCCCATACACGGGTAACATGCTCGAACATAGTGCCCTTGAATCTTTCGGGGAAGTGAATGGCGTGGTGCTCCCACTTCAGCAGGTCGCGGCTACGCATGAGTACCATACCGCGATTACTGCTCCAACCCATGCTGCTCCGCATGTCTGTTACGACCTGATAGAACCAGCCGTCCTCGCCTCGCAGGATATGAGGATCGCGTACACACCTTGTGCGTGCTATGGTATCACTCGCAATGACGGGGTGTCCTTGGTTGAGTGGGGTGTAGTTCCACCCGTCGCTACTCAAGGCATAGCAAATCTGTTCCTTCTCGGGTGCATTTCCCGTAAAGTAAGTGAAAAGGTATGCCACATATTTGTCTTTGGCCAAGGCAGGAACGATAGCGAATGCCCCCAAGGCAACGATACACGCAATGCGCTTAAAATTGTTTTTCATGTGTTGTTATGTTTTATTTTGATAATACTAATAAGATACAAATTTATAGATATTAGATGATAAATCCTGCCTTTTGTTTAAGTGTTAATGATTTTTAACTAATCCCTTCACTCCGTTGTCGTAGCCTCGACAGGCTCGTTGGATTCAGCATCGTCTGACAGCCCAAGACTATCCTCATCCTCCGAAGGTGCTGGATAATATGTGCTAGCACAACTCCAGCAGCGTGGGTCTAACTCTTCTTTCGGCCCGTCGAACTTTCGATAGTATTTGGAGAACCGGCGGTCCTTGAGTAGTGACTGAATGAACCACCCGAAGATGGGGAGTGCCGTGCGGCTTCCTTGTCCCAGTTCACCTGTGCGGAAGTGTATGCTGCGGTATTCGCCTCCTACCCATGCTCCAGCCACCAAAGCAGGCGTGACGCCGATGAACCAGGCATCGGAATGATTGTTGCTGGTACCTGTCTTACCGCCGAACTCCGTCTTGTCGAGTACGGGGTGGATGTATGACCAGAGGGCTGCCGTAGTACCTCCGGGTTCTGTTAGTCCTCCACGCAACAATTGCTGCATTAGATAGGCAGAGCGGTAGGGGATGGCCTGCTCGTTTTCCAACTTAGATTCGTATATTACCTTTCCGTCGCGATCTTCGATGCGTGTGATGAGTTGCGGCATATTGTAAACTCCATCGTCAATCACGGTGCAATAAGCATTGGTAAGTTCCAGCAGGTTGACATCGCTGGCTCCGAGGCTCAACGCAGGCTTGGCATTCAGTGGCGACTGTATTCCCATAGCATGAGCCGTATTGATAATGTTGGGAATGCCACACTCGTATCCCAGTTTTACGGCAATACTGTTGATGCTTTGCGCAAAAGCACTCTTCAAGGTAAGACTGCTGTTGCAGAAGTATCCGTTGGCATTGTGTGGCATCCATTTCTTAGGCTCTCCGTTCACGGTATCGGGGTATGCCATCCATTCATCAACTCTTGTGTCACAAGGTGTAAGCCCTTGGTTCATCGCCTCGGTATATACAAAGAGTTTGAAGGTTGAGCCAGGTTGCCGCATCGCAGTTACCTTGTCGTACTTCCACGAATTATAATCAACATCGCCTACCCACGCCTTGACTTGTCTTGTACCCGATTCGATGACGACAAATCCACAGTGCATGAAACTTACCATATAGCGTATGGAGTCCATTACACTCATCATTCGGCTTTCAGGTCCGTCGTAGGTGAAGACCTCGACTTCGTGCGGGAGGTTTAGGTAATGGTCAATCGAATCGGCATTGCCTTCGTATTTCTTTTCTAGATACTTGTATTCCGTGGTTTTCTTGGCAATATCCTCAACAAAGTTGGGAATCTCCTGATATTGCGCATCGCGCCAAGGAGGTGTCGTACCCCAGTGGTCCTTAAAGCGTTTCTGTACGATGCACATCTGCTTGAGGGCTGCTTTTTCGGCATATTGCTGGATTCGTGTGTCGAGTGTGGTGTATATTTTCAGACCATCCACATCGAGGTCGAGTTTATGTTCTGCATCGTAGCCTTTGACCAATCCTTCCTGACAAAGCATATCCACATAATCTTTCAACGCATCTCGGAAATAGGGAACAGGTCCCAGATGATTCCCTTCCGTATGCTTCTCGGCCGTAATCATAGGCATCTGTCGAAGGCTGTCCACTTGCTGCTCCGTAGCAGGCAGGCCGTTTAGAATCATGCCACCGTTGTTGTAGAGGTTGGTCAACACCACATTGCGGCGTTCCGTGCTGTTTTTTGGATTGCGCTTGGGATTATAGGTACTTGTGGCCTTCAATAGACCAATCAATGTAGCTGCCTGTTCGTAGGTCAAGTTGTCGGGGCTGGTGGCAAAGTAGGTCTCGCAGGCCGTCTTTATGCCGTAAGCATTATTGCCGAAGTCCACAGTGTTGAAATACATAGTCAGTATTTCCTCTTTCGAGAAAAGCATTTCCAGTTTGGTCGCCACAATCCACTCTTTGGCCTTGATGATAAGCAGCCGCGTGGGGCCGAACTTGCCGAATAGTCCTGTGGAGTATTCCTTTTTGGTACGCACGCGGAACAGGTTCTTGGCTAATTGCTGGGTGATGGTACTCGCTCCACGGGCGTGTCCTCCGAACATATCCTTTACAGCCGCAAATATTCCCTTGAAGTCGATGCCGCGATGATGATAGAAACGCTCGTCTTCCGTAGCAATGAGGGTACGCACCAGTACGGGACTAATCTCCCGATAACTGACGGGAGTACGGTTCTCATTGTAGTATTTGCCAATAGGGAGGCTGTCGGCACTGATAATGATGCTCGCTTCGCTCGTAATCGGGTGGCGTATGTCGCTGAATCCTGGTGAGCGTCCGAATAGCCACAGGAAATTGATATCTACTGCGCCGAGAAACAACAGGAACAGCAAAATGAAGGTGAGTGGCCAAACCAGCATCTTTTTCCACAACGGGCCTCTGTAAAAGCTCTTAATCTTCTCAATCGTTTGCTTAAGTCTCTTCATGGAGCTTCAGATTTATGAATTGTTGTATTTTTGCCTGTTCGTCAGGGTGGAACCATGTTATGGAGTCATCTCGGCGAAACCATGTTAATTGTTTTTTTGCATATACGCGTGTGTTCTTCTTTATCCTTTCCACTGCCATTTCTAAGTCCCAATCTCCATCGAGTACATGAAATAACTCCTTGTATCCCACAGTATTCAATGCGTTGCAATGACGAAATGGTGCAAGCTTGCGTACTTCGTCCATCAGCCCGTCCTTCATCATCTGGTCCACACGGGCATTGATGCGCGCAAAGAGTTCTTCGCGTGGACGGTTCAGTCCAATCTTTAGGATGCGGAAAGGGCGCTCTTTGGTTCTCCTGACGCGAAACGAGGTATAGGTCTTTCCGCTCATGTGGCACACTTCGAGGGCATGAACCACGCGCCTTGTGTTGTTCTTATCTACGATGGCATAATATTCGGGGTCGAGTTTTCGCAACTCCTCTGTGAGTGCCTCCAGACCCTTGTTGGCCAGTTGTTCCTTTACTTGTGCGCGTACCTCCTTGCTGATGGTGGGAATGTCGTCGATACCTTGGCATACGGCATCGATATACATCATGCTGCCCCCAGACAATAGTAATGCGTCGTGTTTTGGAAAGTATTCCTCTGTGACACGCAATACCTCTGCTTCGTACTGTGCGGCACTATAGTATTCGTCCAGTTTTAGTGTTCCCACAAAGAGGTGAGGCACACGCTGTTGCTGTTCGGGTGTAGGTGCGGCCGTACCAATCTTCAAGTCCGCGAATAGTTGACGGCTGTCGCAATTGATAATTGGGCATCCCAGTGTTTCAGCCAGCGAAAGGCTGAACTCCGTTTTCCCCACGCCTGTGGGGCCGAGCAGCACAACCAGCGTTTTCATTTCTGCCTTGCTATCTCACGAAACCTCGCTTCTCTGTGTCTTTGATGAAATCCAGAATGTATTCTGTTTCGGGAGTGATACCAATCTCTTGCTTTACGCGCTCAATCTTGTCGGCCAGCAGTCCTTCGCCCATGATAATGTTGAAGGAACGGTGCAGTTGGTCGATAGTCTGTGGGGTGAAGCCCCGACGGCGCAGTCCTACGATGTTCAGACCGCAGTAACTTGCAGGCTCGCGTGCTGTCATTGTGTAGGGCAGAATGTTTTGGCTGACTTTGCTTCCGCCGCCCACCATTGTGTAGCCGCCGATACGGCAGAACTGGTGAACCAGCACATGCGCACTCAAGATGGCATTGTCGTCGATAACCACCTCGCCTGCCAGTTTTGTACCGTTGCCGATGATACATCCGTTGCCCACAATCACATCGTGTGCCACATGCATGCCCTCCATCAGCAGATTGTTGCTGCCTACTACGGTCTTGCCTTTGGCTTTCGTTCCGCGGTTGATGGTTACATTCTCGCGAATCTTGTTATTATCGCCGACTTCGGCAGTTGTCTCTTCCCCGACGAACTTCAAGTCCTGTGGGATAGCCCCGATAACGGCACCAGGGAAGATGGTGTTTCCACTTCCGATGCGGGCTCCGTAAAGCACCGTGACGCTATTCATCAGGGTGTTGTTGTCACCAATGACTACATTCTTGTCGATGTAACAGAATGGGCCAATCTCGCAGTTCTCTCCGATAATTGCTTCGGGATGGATGTAAGCTAAAGGACTAATCATTTTATTTGACGATTTAACGATTTACGATTAAGGCGGCTTTTACTTATTCTTAATGATTTGAGCCATAAAGGTGGCTTCTGTCACGCAGTTCTCCCCGACGAAGGCATAGCCCTGCATCGTAGCGATGTTGTGTGTGATGGGCATGAGCAATTCGCACTTGAGGATGAGCGTATCGCCTGGTCCCACTTTCTGACGGAACCTTGCGTTGTCTATCCTTAGAAAGTAGGTGCTGTAGTGTTCAGGCTCGTCGAGCAGGCTCATGATGTAGATGCCTCCTGCCTGTGCCAAAGCCTCCAACTGGAGTACGCCTGGCATGACGGGCTCCTGTGGGAAGTGTCCCTGGAAGAAAGGCTCGTTCAGGGTTACATTCTTGATACCTACGATGCTCTTCTTATCCATCTGGATGATTTTGTCCACCAACAGCATAGGGTAGCGGTGGGGCAGCAGTTGATGAATGCCGATATTGTCGATGATGGGCTTCTTGTTCGGGTCGTAGATAGGAGCCTGTACTTCGAACTTACGGATTTCCTTGCGCATCAGGCGTGCAAACTTGTTGTTCACGGTATGTCCGGGTCGTGTGGCAATGATACGCCCCTTGATGGGCTTGCCGATGAGTGCCATATCACCGATGATGTCTAGCAACTTGTGTCGTGCGGGCTCGTTCTCCCACACCAGTGGCTTGTGCTGTATGTATCCCAATACATTGGCGTCGTGATGCTCTGCTCCAGTCTTGTCGCACAGTTCGTCGAGAGCCTCCTGTGTGGTCTTTCGTTCGTAGATGACGATAGCATTGTCCAAGTCGCCACCCTTCACCAGTCCTGCCTTCAGCAGCGGCTCTATTTCGCGCACGAAGACAAAGGTACGGGCAGAGGCTATTTCCGTTTCGAAGTTAGCCATATTGTCCAGCGTGGCAAACTGACTGCTGATGAACTTCGACTCGAAGTCAATCATGGTCGTAATGGAGAACTCGTCGTCGGGCAGCAGCGTGATACACGAACCGCTGTTTTCATCCTTGATTTCTATCTTCCGACTGATGATGTAGTAATCCTTCTCGGCCTCTTGCTCCTTGATACCCACACGGCGTATCTCCTTGACATACAGTTCGGCACTACCGTCGAGGATAGGGAACTCTGGACCATCCACCTGTATCAGCACATTGTCCACTCCCATAGCATACAGGGCTGCCAATCCGTGCTCAATGGTGCTGACCTTGATGTTTTTCTTGCCCAGAACTGTACCGCGTGTTGTCTCTACTACATTCTCGGCCACAGCCTCCAGTATGGGCTGTTCAGGCAGGTCGATACGCTGGATTTTGTACCCGTGATTCTCTGGAGCAGGGTTGAAGGTAACCGTTAGGTTCAACCCCGTGTGCAGTCCTTTTCCGCTCAGGGAGAAACTTCCGTTCAGTGTATTTTGCTTATTCGTCATAATCCTTAATCTTTAATCTCTAATCTCTTTTTCAGTTCCTCGATTTCCTTCTCCATCTGATATATTTGCTTATTGAGTTCGGGCAGACTCTTGAATACTACGCTCGAGCGCCAAAAGTTATGATAATCGATGGCAGGCATACCTTGTATGAGGGTTCCTTCCTTTTTAATCTTGCTATTGATACCTGTTTTTGCTCCTGCTTGTGTGCGACTGGCAATCGTCAGATGGTTTGCAATGCCGACTTGTCCACCAAACATACACCATTCGCCAATCTTCGTACTGCCAGCAACGCCCACCTGTGCACTCATGACGGTATGGGCGCCTATGTCGTCGTTGTGGGCTATCTGCACCAGATTGTCCAGTTTCACCCCTTGGCGTATATAGGTGGAACCCATTGTGGAGCGGTCCACACAGGTGTTGGCTCCGATTTCTACATTATCCTCGATAGTTACAATACCCACCTGAGGAATTTTCTCGTATCCGTTGGGCGTTGGGGCAAAGCCAAAGCCGTCGGCTCCAATGACGCAACCAGCATGTAGAATACAGTTCTGTCCTACTTTGCAGTCGTGATAGATGACGGCATTCGAGTAGATTTCCGTATTGCTGCCCACCTTTGCATTTCTGCCGATGGTGACATGCGGATGTAATACTACGCCGTCGCCAATTTCCACGCCTTCGCCGATGGCCACGAAGGGACCGATGTAGCAGTCCTTACCTATCTTCGCACTGGGGTCGATGAAGGCCAGCGAGTCGATGCCTTTTCTCTTGGGCTTCATGCTTTCCACTAAGGTCAGCAGTTTGGCCACCGTCTCGTAGGCATTCTCCACGCGAATCAGGGTGGCTTTCGTTTTTTTCTTCGGCTGGAAGTCCTTGTTCACCAGTACTATACTGCTCTCAGTGGTGTACAAATAGGGCTCGTACTGAGGATTAGCCAGAAAGGAGATACAGCCAGATCGGCCTTCTTCAATCTTGGCAAAGTCATTTACCTTTACTTCGGGATTCCCCTCGATAGTGCCTTCTACGAGGCCTGCGATTTGTTGTGCAGAAAACTCCATTATTTATATTTTACGATTTTACGATTCCTTTTTACCATCGCGATACAATGTCATCTCTCTCCGTAATAGTATTTTTTGCCGTTAGACATAGTAAAGTTTATTGTCTCGATTGAGGGAGCATCGTAGCGAATGCCGAGTTGGGCAGTCTTTGCTGCGACACTCTTGATGCTGGCAAACTCATTCTTGAATGTCTTTGCTTCGGCCATAGGAACGGGCAACATGATGCTATTCCATGGGGCAATGTCCACTATGATAGGGAAGCACTCCTCGTCAGCATTATATTCGCCAAGTGTCAATTGCAGTTCGCCCTTTTTCCATACTTTCTCCTCAAAATAGCGTTGTGGGGCATCGGCCATCACTTCGCGCAGGTATTCTTCTTGCAACTTCGCGTCGTTCATGCGTGCCTCGAAGTGGTCAGTTTTCTCGAACTCACCTTTCTTGTCAATATACCTTGCGGCTTCCTGCTTATACCATTTTGTGTAAGAAATATCAAAATGTTTGTTTTCCGCACTTGTGAGTTCTTTTTTACTATTGTAAATAAATGGGATAATAACACGACCTTCATCATCAACCATTCCATATTTT